>JAAZFO010000080.1 GCA_012511695.1 Erysipelotrichia bacterium
GTCACATACCCATTAAATAAATAGTCGCTCACATCGATGAGTTGTTGTTCGGTTACTAAGCCTTCATCCATTAAAGTGACTAAAGCCTCTTTAATGATTTCAAGCGATAATTTTTTACTTTGGCCATCGATTATTAAGTTTGTCGTCGTACTTTCATAATCCATCCGATAATAGACGTATTGGCCTTCACCGAAGTCATTGCCGGTAAGTCTTTCTAAGTTAACAGAAATACTGAGGGCGTCATCACTATAGAAATCAAAACTGACTAAGTTTTGCTCTAAAAAGTCATTGATGAAAGTGAAAAAGAAAGCACTATCGCCCCCGTCACTAGAAAGAGCGTCATCTAGTAATTGTTTTAAATCATCCATATAAATAAACATCTTTGATTGCGCTAAGTCAAAATGAATATTTAATTGTTGGGTTAAACTATCCATCGTTTCATTAGTGAATAGTCGCGTCACAATAAACATGATGATTTCTTTGAGTTTGGTGATCTTACCGAGCGTTAAGTTTTCAATTGTAAATACCAAAGCTTCTTTTTGACTAGCGCCGCTGACGATGATGTCGCGCGAAAGTTTAGCATTTAGTTTAGCCCGCGTTTCAAAAAACATAAATTTACCAGAAGCACTTATCTCATAACTATTGTCTTTAATATCGACCGCTAGTTGAGTGAGGTAATTACTTATTTCAGGACTATCTTTAAGGGTTGCATGGATCATATTGTTGATATCTTCTTCAGTGATTGAAAACTTTATCTTTTTTTCACTCACAGTATGGTCAAGACTGTCCATAATTAAGCCATTTGTCCACTTTTCTTGATTAAATGTTTCATCAAGTGTTACGTCCATCCGACTATTGTCATAAACGAACACAAATAAAAGCGCGGCCGGAATGACAACGAAGATAACTAAGATGATTAATAAAGCTTTGATTAACTTTTTCATAGTTTTGCCTCCTATAATCCTATTTATATCATATGACTTTCACTGGTGTCTTAAAATATAAATGCACCGAAACATCTAAGTGTGATTAAATAGACTTATGAAAATAAAATGTCGGGAAATAGTTAAGGCCTTAGTTGATATTAATAATATCAACATTAATGTCGCTGATATGTTGTGGACCGCTTTTAGTTATATCGATATTTTTTCTTTTGAAGCGATTAAAGAACTTCAATCTCTTGGTAAGAGTGAAAGTGAAGCAATTATCGATATATTGTATGACTTTTATCAATTGAACCGTGACGATTTAGATAATGTGCGCATTATGGACTTATATTTTTTAAACAATCTAAAAAAACTCGATCCTGAGCAATACTTAAATAATCCTTACGTAAAAGCGGTGACTACTGAAGGTAAAAGGGGTCAATACGCTTTAAAATATTTTAACTACGCCCCTTATCAACTCTTTGCGTATGATGAAATAAAAGTTGATTACCATTATCAAGAAATGTCTTCAATTGGTTATTTTGTAAAGCCCTTTTCCTATTTAGCTTTAACGCAAAACGATCATATCTGGATGTCGCTTAATCCTAATGAAATTGAAACGATGAAACCTTTTATTAAAAACGGCAAGGGGAACGTTTTAACTCTTGGCTTAGGAATGGGCTACTTTCCTTATATGCTAGCGCTAAAAAAAGAAGTTAAACAAATCACCATCATTGAACAAGACCCACACATCATTAAAATATTTAATGAGCTGATCTTGCCAAGCTTTACGAATGCCCATAAAATCACCATCATCAAAGATGAGGCTCTTGCCTATTTAAGAAAAAATAAAAAGGGACAACACTACGATTATATCTTTGCTGATTTATGGCATAACCCAGTTGATGGCTTACAAACTTTTATCGCCCTTAAAAAGCTTAACTTAAACATAGAATGTTGGCTGGAGACTTCTTTTATCGCCCTACTTAGAAGACAGATGATTATTTTATTAGAAGAACAATTAGAAGGTAAAGGCGATAATGCATATCGCTACGCAAAAACATATGGCGATAAGATGATTAATCATTTTTACCATAAAACAAAAGACCTAGTCCTTGAAACAGCAGCCGATGTCGAGAACTTATTAAGTAGCGAAAACTTATTAAAGTTAGCACTTAATTAAGTTACTCATCAAAGTAATATTTCTTTTTATTCTTTCTTATAAACGCTAAGTCTTTAAAAAATTTAAGAGATGACTTAATTGGAGAAACAGTGCTACCGCGATCATCTTGCCAAGTAATTCCTAATTCATACATCGAGACTTTATTAAGTTTAGCGATATAAATATATTCAACATCAAAAGCGAAGTCGTTAATTAATTGTTTACTAGCTATCTTTTTAGCGATATCAGTTTTTAAAGCCTTAAAGCCACATTGTGTATCTTTTAGTTTAAGTCGAAAAGCAGTATTGACTGTCACGCGACACCCCCAACCAATAAAGACTCTAAGAGGTGGTTGTTTCTTTTTTATAACACTACTTTTAGCGTGTCTAGAGCCGATGATGAAATCATAATGAGGGAGTAACTCTAAAGCTTCACTAATTGCACTTAAGTCTGTTGATAAATCAGCATCCATAAATAAGACATAGTCGCCAGTAGCGTGTTCGATACCGTATTTAACCGCACCACCTTTACCGCGGTTTGGTTCATAGCTTAAAGCGATAACATCAGGAATACCTTCTATTACTTCTTTAGTGTTATCTTTACTACCATCATTAACTAAGATGAGTTCATGTTTTATTTCATGCTTTAAAAGATAGTCTTTGACTTTATTAACATTACTAACGATATCTTGAGCTTCGTTATAACAGGGGATGACAATGGATAGTTTCATAGTGCTATTATTTTAATACACGTCTCCCTAATAAACAAAGTAATATGATATAATATTTTAGTTTACGGAGCTTAACTTATGAACATTAAATCTATCAAAGAAAAACTACTTAATTTAGGACAAAAAATTGGCTTACAAGTCCAAGAAGAACATAAAGATTCGATTATCTTACATACCGCGCTTGCCGCTGAAGAGTACTTTATAGATACTGTGTATTGTCGCTATCTTGTATATGACAGTGGGACTGTCCATTTATTTTTAACTTTTAGCGAAGTCGAAAAAACGTCTGACCGCTTATTTTTGATTAATCACTTTAACGAAACTAGTCCATGGTTTAAGGGCTATATCGCTTGTATCAATAATAAAGATTTTTTTGAATTACATTATTCGACTTATAAATTAGAAAATGAAGATAGTGTCGTCGATGCCTTTGGTTTTTTACTCAATGTCTTATTAGAAGAAAATACAATCAATCACATTAAAGCTATTTTGGCTTGTGGATAATTAATTTAAATAGCTATAAAGAAAAAAGGGGACGGCCCCTTTTCTTTTTATTTAACTAAGCTATATGCTTCTTCATCTACATAAATCGTACAATCAGGATGGCGTTTTAAAACAGAACACGGTATAGCTTCTGACACTGGGCCTTTGATTAAATCATAAACCGCTTTTGCTTTATGTTTACCCGTAGCGATAAGGACAATTTTCTTCGCGTTCATAATACTTTTAAGCCCCATTGTAATTACTTTATTTGGTACTTCCGCATTATTCCCATTAAAGAAACGAGAATTATCATTAATAGTCATCGCGGCGAGTTTAGTGACATGGGTTAAAGAATCAAAAGATGTTCCCGGTTCATTAAAGGCGATATGACCATCACTTCCTAAACCAAGAATTTGTAAGTCAATCCCTCCATAGTTTTCGATTTGTTGGTCATAATTACTGGCGCAAGCTTCATAATCCCCCACCCCTTTTAAAACATGGACATTAGCTTTATTGATGTCGAGATGCTTAATTAAATGCTCATTAATAAAATAAGCGTATGACTGCGGATGTGTCGCAGAAAGCCCGATATATTCATCGAGATTAAAAGTGACGACATCTTTAAATGACACTTGGCCATTTTGATAGGCTCTAACAAGCGTGCGATAAATTTCTAACGGCGAAGTGCCGGTCGCTAAACCGATAACGCTATTAGGTTTTTGTTTAATCTTTTCGATGACTTGTTCAGCGATTAAAGTGCTGATCTTTTCATTTTGACCGATGATGACTTTCATATGCGTTTACCTATTTTCTTTAGCAACGATATTATCTTTGCTTTTATATATACTTTTTTCAGCAACGACACCTCTAACCATGCTGAGGGGATAAACTTGGGTATGTGACCCGATAACCGTTCCTGGATTTAAGACACTTTGACAACCGACGTCGACATAGTCTCCTAAAATCGCTCCAAATTTTTTTAAACCGGTTTCATAATTAGTTTCGCTGCGCACCACTATTTGGTCTTTGCTACTTTTTAAATTAGAACAAATAACACCGGCGCCTAAATGAGCATAATTACCTAAAACGGAATCGCCGACATAACTAAAATGCGGCACTTGGACATGGTGAAGTAAAATACAATTTTTAAATTCACAAGCATTACCTAATACACAGTGATCGCCGACGATGACATTACCTCTTAAATAAGCACCGTGTCTAATTTCTGTGTGCGCTCCGATAATAGCGGGCGGAACTATAGTGACATTAGGGGCAATACTCACCCCTTCACCGACTAAAACACCTTCTTTTAATAAGTGATAGCCGGGAATACCTTTTTCTAATAATTCTAAAATGATCTGTTTTATTTCCGGTAAAATTTCCCAAGGATATTTCGCCTTACTTAAATAGTCTTTTAACATCGACTCACTTAAATCAAACAAATCTTTAGTTTTAACTACTAATTTATTCATTTAACACATACCCTCTTTTCTTAATGACATTAAAGATACGGTCAATGTAGTCTTCGCACTTATCTTTACTTTTCATTTCCAGCATAATTCTAACAACTGGCTCAGTACCAGACTCTCTAAGTAAAGCGCGGCCTTTATCACCGATTTCCGTATTGATTTCAGCAAACTTCGCTAAGACAACTTCATCTTCCATAACAGCGTTTTTATCAGTAACCGAAACATTTTTTAAAACTTGGGGGATGACTTTAACAGGAGCGACTAGTTTAGATAAGACTTCTTTTTGTTCGAGCATTTCTTCAGCGATCATAATCGCCGTTAGTAAACCGTCGCCCGTCGTCGCATATTTTTTAATGATGACGTGGCCGGATTGTTCGCCACCGAGCACAAAGCCCTCTTTAACCATCTTTTCAAAAACAAAGCGATCACCCACTGCTGTTCTGACCATCTGAATGCCGATATTTTTTAAGGCTCTATCTAGCCCAGAATTAGACATCACCGTGGTGACGACCGTATCGCCTTCTAGGGCATCTTCATTTTTAAATTTACTCGCTAGTAAATAAATAATCTTATCGCCATCGACAACTTTGCCAGTTTCATCAACCGCCAGACAGCGATCTCCATCGCCATCAAAAGCAAAGCCGACGTCTAATTTATTTTTTTTAACGAATTTACAAAACGGCGCCATATTTGTACTGCCAGCATCGAGATTGATATTTAAACCATCAGGCTTATTGTTAATAATATATACTTGCGCCCCTAAGGCTTCAAAAACAGATTTAGCAATCATCCAAGCCGCCCCATTGGCGGTATCTAAACCGATTTTAAGTTTTTTCATACTGTGCTTTGCTAAAGAAATTAAATAAGCGATATAACGATTTCTTCCTGAAGAATAATCATTAATCGTCCCGACAAATTCTCTTTTAGCAAAAGGTAAATCATCACCTTCAATGCCAAGCGCCTTAAAATCACCATCTAAATAAGCTTCCGCTAAGTAGGCGACTCCATCTTCTAATTTTTCACCGTGACTGTTAATAATCTTAATACCGTTATCATAAAAAGCATTGTGTGAGGCGGTAATCATCACTCCACAATCAAAGCAGTCTTGTCTTACGATATAACTAACAGAAGGCGTTGTGGTGACGTGCATCAGTTCAACGTCCGCCCCACTAGAAGCCGCACCCGCGGCCACACTATATTCCAACATATACGATGATCTTCTCGTATCCTTACCGATGACAATTTTTGGACGATAGCCAACTTTTTGCATCGTGTATTTAGGGTTACTATAAAACCAACCGAGAAAACGTCCAATCTTATAAGCGCGATCAGAATTTAAGATTTCATTCGCTTCACCTCTAAAGCCATCAGTCCCAAAGTATTTGGTTTTGATATTATCGTCTGGTAGTTCAATTCTTTTTCTTCTATGGATGACGATATTATCATCGATGAGTTCATCCGCACTAATTTTAAATAGCGCGCACAACTCTTTAATAATATCTAAGCCCGGTAAGACATCATCGTTTTCCCATCTAGATAAAGATTGCCGGGAAACCTTTAATATTCCCGCTAGGTCTTCTTGCGAGATGTTATTCACAATTCTTAAATGCGTAATTTTTTCACCAATAGTCATCAGCTAATCCTCGATTTTGTTTATCATAAATCATTTTTATTATCCTTTTCAAGACTTTTATGTCAGCAAAAGTTTACTCGTTCATAATTATGAAGGGTTATAATATTGTATATTATACTTTTAGTTAAGTTTTAATAAATTTTGGTTTACAAAAATGTTAATAGGTTTGGTAATTCTAAATATCAACTCTAGGAATAGTGAGTTAAAAACAAAAAAGCCACACCGTTTTTGGTGTGGCTTATAAAATTATAAATTAAACTATCCCTTGCGCGAGCATCGCTTTATATACTCTTAAGAATCCTGCAATATTAGCCCCTAAAGCTAAGTTGTTCGGTTGCCCATATTTATGAGCGGTCTCATAACACTGCTTAAAGATATTTTGCATGATAGTTTTTAGTTTAGCATCTACTTCTTCTGCACTCCACACTAGGTAAGTAGCGTTTTGACTCATCTCTAAATTAGAAACAGCAACCCCACCCGCATTAGCGGCTTTGCCAGGCGCAAATAAAACGCTATTCTCATTAAAGTATCTTATCGCCGGTAACTCTGTAGGCCTATTCGCTCCTTCAACGACCAGCTGACAACCATTAGCTTTTAAATGTTTAGCACTTTCTAAATTTATTTCATCTTGTGTGGCACACGGTAAGGCGATATCACAAGGCATTTTCCATAAGTCACTGACGTCTTCGCCAGAAAGAGTATCGGGGTAAACAGTTAAATATTGTGGCCGTAAAGTTTTTTGTTTACGGGCAATCTTAACAATGGTGTCGACATCTAAGCCATCAGGGTTATAGATATAACCTTCTATGTCTGACATGCCCACTACTAGCGCCCCCATTTCATGGGCTTTTAAAGCCGCCATTGAACCAACTTTACCATTTCCAGAAATGAGTAAGCGTTTACCTTTTATCTCGCTTTTAAAATATACTTTTAACATCGCTTCGGTAAAATAGAGTATACCGTAGCCGGTTGCTTCTGGACGGATTAAAGAACCGCCATAAGCGACATCTTTACCAGTAAACACTCCTGACCATTCATTTTTAAGTTTTTTATAATAACCGAATAAATAACCGATTTCTCTAGCGCCGACCCCTAAGTCTCCTGCAGGAATATCAGTACTAGGGCCGATATGCCGGTATAGTTCCGCCATAAAGGCTTGGCAAAAGCGCATCACTTCGTTATCACTTTTCCCTCTAGGATTAAAATCACTTCCCCCTTTAGCGCCCCCTAACGGTAAACCGGTTAAGGAATTTTTAAATGTCTGTTCAAAAGCTAAAAATTTAAGAATTGATAAGTTAACCGATTTATCAAATCGTATTCCCCCTTTATAAGGGCCGATCGCGGAATTGTATTGGACACGATAACCGGTATTGACTCTCACCTTATTAGCGTCATCAACCCAGGCTACTTTAAAAGTAACGATTCTTTCAGGAATAAGTAAGCGCTCTAAGATGGCGTTAGCCTCAATGTCAGGTTTTTGTTCGACGATTAAATCCATCGCCTCAAAAAATTCCTCAATGGCTTGAATAAATTCTTTTTGTTCTGGATATTGGTTTTTAGTTTTTAAAAGTAGACGGTTTAAATAAGGGCTTTTATACATAGTTTCTCTTTTCTTATATTAGAAAATATAATACCACAGCAAAGCCCATAATAAAAAACTCTTTATGAGCGTAAAGAGTTAATTAAATAATATTTAAGTAAAAAATTATGACTGGAGTTCACTAATTCTTTTCACTAAAGTAACGATTTCGTTTTCTGTTAAACCTGATAAAGCTAAGCGGATAGACTGTTTATTTATAGGAACAACATACATGTGTTCTTTTTCTAATTGCGCCGTTAGTTTAAAAGCATCTTTAACTTTAAGAGTAATAAAGAAACCAGAGACATAAGGATAGTAGTCAAGATGACAATCTTTTAAACACTTGATTAAGAGTTGATTCCGTTTATGTAAACGCTCAGAAAGCACTTTAATCTCACTGCGGAGTTGCGTTACTTTTTCTGGATCATTAAATATTTTAGCAACCGCTACTTGGGCCGCGGATACTGGTACACTATATGTGCCACGAGCAATCGCCATAAAAGAAGCCCCTAAGGCTTCATGTTCTGCACGGTTATTAAGTAAAGCGATTAAGGCTCCCATTCTTAAGCCGTAAGTCCCTAAAAGTTTAGAAGTCGAAAAAATAATTAAAGATAAAAATGAGGTATTACCTTCAACGAGTTTATCCACGAGTGAACAGCAGTCAATACTAGTGTGCACAAATGA
>JAAZFO010000081.1 GCA_012511695.1 Erysipelotrichia bacterium
GATGTTGATAGACTGGCAATTGTTTGTGAAGACGGAAGTATGTTTGGCGAAGAATATACTTTAGTGGCAATAGCCGACTATATTTTACAAAAAGAAAAAGGAAACACAGTTAGCAATTTATCTTCATCAAGAGCATTGCGAGATATTACTTTAAAGCACGGAGGAAATTATTTTGCTTCGGCTGTGGGTGAGGTAAATGTGGTAGAAATGATGAAAGAAAAAAATGCAGTAATTGGCGGAGAAGGCAATGGAGGAATTATTTATCCAAAATTGCATTATGGGCGTGATGCTCTTGTGGGAATAACCTTATTTTTAAGTTATTTAGCCGAGAAGCAATGTATAGTTAGTGAAATTAGAGACTCTTTACCTAAATACGTAATGTCGAAAAACAGAATAGAACTTACTCCTGATATTGATGTTGACAAAATTTTAAACGAAATGGCAAAAAAATACAGCCACGAAAACATAAGCACAATTGATGGAGTTAAAATTGATTTTGCCGATTCATGGGTACATCTACGTAAATCGAATACAGAGCCAATTATTAGAATTTATTCTGAAGCAAAAAGCTTAGAGGAAGCAAACAAAATTTCGCAGCAAATAATTGATGATATAAAAGCTGTTGTGTAGTTCTGCCTCCTTCATTATGATGAAGAAAGGGGCTGTATGGATTGGTGGCTTCTAGAGCCTCAGCCACCGCGGTTGATTTTTATACACAACAACCGCAAGTCAGTCAAGAGATTGCCACTTCGCACTCTGTGCTCATCGTATTCTAAGACAATTCCAAATAAAAATACAAAAATTTTTATTAAAATGAGAATAGCTTCCTCTCTATTGCCCTGCAAGCTATTTCCCATTTTAACAAAACATTATCAACAAAATTATGCGTTTAAAGAATAAGAATATATATGCACAAACTCTGTTTGACGAGCAATTACAGCAAACATTCTTGCAACAAGTTTACAACAAACAGCATTTATAATAGAGTTATGTTGCTTTCCCTCATTTATCTTTCTTAAATAATACTTTCTAAGCTCTGGATCGTGTCGTACTGCAGAGTTAGCACCATTACTTAATAGTTTCTTTATTTGTTTGTTAGCCATATTATTTACTTTTGGTTTAGTATGAATTGAAGTTCCTGAGTTATTGCTAAAAGGTGCTATGCCAGCATAACAATTAAATTTTCTTGCCTCTGAAAAACTCTGAAAGTTAGCTGTATAAACAATCATATGCGCTCCAATAATAGGACCTATACCTACAACACTATTAATTAGTTTATAATTTTTGTAAACTGATTCGTCTTGCTTAACTAATTTTATTATTTCTTTTTCAATCTTACGAAGTGAGGCTGTAACAGCTTTTAATTGATTTGTTAACTCATCAATTACTATCTGATTATCAACTATTTTGTTCACTAACTTATGACTATGTATGCTGTTTTTCAATTGAGTTGATATTTTCATTAACTGTTTTCTACATGCAAGACAATTTTTAATTTTTAAAATTGTTTCTGAAGGAAATTTTGATGGTTCTAGTTTTTTACGATGCCTACAGGCATACAAAGCTATTCGTTGTGCGTCAACTTTATCATTTGAACCCCTTGTTATACCAATGGAACGTTTGATTTCTAAACCAGGAACACAACTATAACAAACTTCCTTTTCATTAAATAAATAAGCTAACAAATACCCATAAGTACCTGTATGTTCAAAACAATACCATGTATTAGATTCTGAAAACTTAAGTCTAGATACTTTTTTTAAGATACTCACAATTCCAGATTCTGTGTTTTTAACTTTAAATTCTAAGAGTTTCTTTTCACTTGAAGCCTCAATACAACAAACATCCAAATTATCTTTTGAGATGTCGATGCCAATAAATAATTTTTTCATATCTTTACATTTACGTTAGACTTATTACCTGAAAAGTTGTGCAGACTGAAACCTTTAATAAGCCTTAAAGCTTGAAATTCTAATTGGTCATTGCAACTTTTAAAAGAACAGAGGACTAATACGAGGGGTAGGTCTTTCCTACGCAATGACATAGTTCACCTCTGTTCTTTCAGGTAATTTAATTACCACAAAAATACAATAAATTTCTGAGTGCTAATCTAAAGGCTATGACGAAAGGGAGCGTGTGCCTTGCTACAACAAAGATGCGGTGATTGAGCGTAGCCGAAATCACCCTTATTAACGAATGAAGCAATCTCTACGGTTTTGTGAAATGATGCTAATCAAAAGCTGAAATATAAAGTGGTTGGTGGCGGAACACCAACCACTAGGATGAATTTATTCTTGTCGCAAAAATTGTAAATATTTACGACAAAAGACTATAATATTTTGAAAAATATATTCTCTATTCCTTCACAAACCTCAAACTTAATACTTTCCTATCACTCTTTAAAACGTTTAAAATATACATTCCTTGTTCTAAGTCGGCTATGTTTATTTGAGTGTGGTTTGAGTTTATTGCTTTGCTTATCAGGAGTTTACCGCATACATCGTAAATTTGAATCTCATCGCTTAGATGCTGATTTAGCTCAATGTTTAAATATTCGCTTGCAGGGTTGGGATA
>JAAZFO010000082.1 GCA_012511695.1 Erysipelotrichia bacterium
ATGGACATAGTCTGAAAGAATTTTAATATCGCTTTGTTCGCCGCTCAATTTATCAATCGCTTCTTTATCGCCGTCAAAAATAAACTTTTCTTTCGCTCTTGTGACCGCAACATTAATTAATTCGTGGTTATTATTAATCCAATCCAACGTTTTTTTGCCCGTTTTAAGAGATAGAGCCGCGGACATAATAATCACACTCTTTTCTGAACCTTGTAAGGTGTGGATAGTTCCCGCAGAAACATCAGCGATACCTGCGCGCCGTAACGCCTCATTCAATAGCGCCGCTTGATTGACAAAAGGGGTGACAATGCCGACGTCTTTATATTTGTTTTTCTTAATGATTTTCGCAATTTCGATCGCCTCTTCTTTATAGGAATTTCTTGCTTCCGGATTGAAGCGATTTTTAACATTTATATAAATTAAGTCACCCGGATTTTCATTTAATAATTTCAGTTTCTTTTCATAAAATCTCTGGTTGACGAAATTAACAATTTTTTTACCGCACCGGTAATGATATCTGAGCAAAATATTTTTTGAATTGTTATCTTTTCGCAACATCGTTGAAAGAATAGAGTTGCGCACATAATCGTAGTGGGCGCTCACTTTATAACGAGCCATTAAATCTTCATTAACATTTTGTTCAATGACTGTTACCGGTTGTAATTGGTTAGTATCCCCGACGAGTAACAAGTTCGTCCCTCTAACGATTGGAATGAGTGAAGAAGCGACATTGCATTGTCCAGCCTCATCCATCACAACTAAGTCAAAATGCGGACTAGGAGAACCTAATTTTTCACAGGACAAATTTGTACAAATGATAATTGGAAAAACAGCGAGAAAGCGCTTTAAGTTCGCGGTATTTTTTAGCCATTTGTTAAAGAGCACGACACCGTCATCTAAGATTTCAGCTTCAATTATTTCTCGCAAATCTTTATATGATTGACTAGCCAACTTCTTAAATCTCTGTAACGCAGAATAAAAAACGTAATTTTGGAAATGTATGTCTTCAGCAGCTGAAATAGCATATTTTAAGACATCGCGGTCTCGGATATCTTTACTCGCCCTTAATTTCGCTTGATATAGACCGATTTGATCGTCTAATTTTTCATTGATTTGGGCGATGGTTGTCGAAGTTCTGATTTTTAAAAGCGACTCTATTCTTTCTCTTAGTTCGACTTGTGATTCATGTTCCATTAATAAGTCTTTTAATTCATTGAAGTTTTCTAAAGACTTTTTTTTACTAATTTCAGTTAACTCATCCCTAACTCTTATAGTTTTGTAGTTGGCTATGTAACTAAGAATGACTCTGAGTTTGGTAATGGCCGCGCGCATTTCTTTGGTGTTGCCAAGACGCATCATCGGAAAAAATAATTGCTTTGACTCTTTATCGGTCGCTCTATGCGGCGTGATTGAAAAATCCATCTTTTGATAAATTTCAGATACCGGGTGATTGTTGTTTGAACACACTAAGACGGTTTTGTCATTAGCGTATGCCGATAAAAGAACGTTGAAAATTGTTTCAGTCTTCCCAGTTCCAGGGGGTCCTTTAACATATGTAACGCGATTAACCATCGCATTATAAACGACGCGCATTTGGTCGATATTAATTTTCCGGCGATCAAAAATAACGAGATCGACTTGTTTAGATTTTCTAGATCGACTTTTATTGCGCCCGAAAAAGGACTTCAGAGGAAATGATAACTTTTTTTCACAATCAAGTTGGTGAATCGCTTCAAGCGCTTCATCAACACCGCGTAAAAATTGCCGCCTTAAAAAGACAATTGTCGGCCGGGTGTTTACTTTTTCACCTTCTCGGAAATTACCCTTAATCATCTCGATATATTCCGCTTCATTTGCGTCATAATTAGCACAGAATTCATCAGGATTCATCTCTAAATAAGTGCCCAGTGTCACCTTTTTTTCTTCGGTGATCAAAAACGATTTATTGATATAAGTTTTGTCCGCCATTTTCAGCTTTTTATCTTTAAAATTTAACATCAAGGGGCGATAGGCCACTACGTATTGTTTGTCGTTGATATCGATAGAAAACTTATTAATAGCTAATGTTTGATAACGGTTGATGATTTCGGCTTCAAATTTTGGTTTTTTAAATACCCGATCAAGCAAAATGTTAAATTGTGTGTCATCTAATCCATATTCACCACTTCTTTTTAAGACTTGAATGTCGATGTCATCAATCATGACGATATCTTTTAAAAAAGGATCATTATCAAGTCGATAACAATCCGAAAGATAGCGTAAGATGTTATTGTCGAAATTGATGACTTCGAGATAATCAAATAAAGCACCATCATTAGAAACATTATCCCTTAATTTTTTTGGTGTTTCATAATAGCTTTGCTCAAGAATAGAAGCGGAAACAATTCCCTCTAAATAGATAAAATTATTACTCAAAACTCTTCTATTAGCTTTAAAAACATTAAATATGTCACAATGAATTCTTCCGCGCGCTACATCGATATCGGTTATCCCAATATAGTAATTAGTTTTTTCTCTTTTCTTGTTCACATAAGAAATATCTAACCATTTGTTATCAACAATTGCCTGAAAAATTGAATTTTTAATCGATAGATGCATAATTAAATAAGAGCTTCATATTAATTTTACGTGAGGGGTAACTAAATATCAAATAAAAGAAAATAGCGTCAGAGTCGTCATTACTCACACTATTTCTTGATTATTTTTTCGATTAGTCTATTTTCATTCTTTTAGAAGTCAGGTTGAATTTGTCACAGAGATTAAAAATATCTGAACATTTAAACATAATTAACTTATTGAGCACACACTCCATTAATATAGTTTAATATGCTCCTTTAAAGTTGCAACATTCTAAAAAACTAAATTTAAATAATGTTTAGCGTGTTTATTGGTGAGTGAGTGATAAAATAAACTTATGATTAAAAAAATTAACTGGCTGAAGTTAATCAAAATTGTTTTACCCTATCTTATTATCATTGCTTGTTCCCTAATAAGTACTTATGTTTTATTTTTCACCGGTCTAGCAGATGGTGATGATGTCGTTTTCCATTTGGCGATGATTGAAGATGTTTATCTCGGTTTTCTTGATGGCCATTTCGGTTTGAGCACTAACCATTATTTCTTCGGCGGCTTTGCCCTGGATACTTTTGGTTTTTACGGCCCTTTATCGCACCATTTTGCGGCGATACTTTTATATTGTTTTTCTTGGGCAGGAGCGACGGCCATTTCTGTTTATAAGTTTTCAATCTTCTCTTCAGCGATTATAGGGGGTATTTTTACTTATTATCTCGGGCGTAAAATGAGTAAAAACGAAATTGTCGGAATCATCGCTGGCGTCGCTTTTGTTTTTATGCCTTATCGTATTTTCTGCGCTTTATGTCGGTGTGCATTTTCAGAAACAATCGCTATGAGCTTTATTCCTTTAGTTTTTTATGGTTTATATTCAATTATTAATGATGAACGTTTTTCCATTAATCCTTATATCTCTTTAGCGGTAGGGGCTATTGTTTTAGTCTTGTGCCACCCTTTTACCGCGATCATTACCGCCACCTTTGCCTTAATTTATATCGCTTGCAATCTCACTAAATTATTCAAGAAAAGAGATGGCTTTAATATTTGGCCCTTCATCGGTGGGACAGTCTTAGTCATCTTTATGGGAGTGGCGTTTTCTTTCTTTAATACACTTAATACCCTGGGATCTGGACTATATCGTGTCTCTGATGAATATATCAGTTGGACTAATTTAGAATACGTGGCCAGCACAACAAAAGATTCTTTCCTTTTTAGTGGTTTGCTTAACCTTGTTTGGTTAACAATTGCTGCTGATGCTGACTGGTGGATGAATGAAAGTGTTTCATTTATTATCTTAGGGGTAATTATTTATTTTATAAGCATGTCCTTTGTGGCCATTACCGATAAGGGTGTCAGCAGGCTACCGAAAAACAAATTTTATCGTTTTCCCCTTATGATTATCGCCGCCTTCTTTTTGCCGTTAATTACTAATCAACGTCTTGAAGTATATTTAGCGATAACCGTCAGTTTGTTGCTTTACTTTTTGTTTTCTTTTTATAGCGCAAAAAAATCAACTGAAGAAAAAGAAAGTGACAATGCTTTTCCACTTAGCGAAGTCCTATTTCTTTCTATTTCATTAGTCTTTTCTTTTATGATTCTTTTCAATCCTACTATTTGGTATTATTTACCGAGTTTTTATCGCCAGGGCCAATTCGCTTGGCGATTCTGGAGTATCGTTTCTTTCCTTTTAACTTATTTAGTCATCGTCTTACTGAAATATTCAAAACCTAAAAAGTCTATTTTACTAGCGACATCAATTGCCGTTGTTTCTTTATTAACCGTCTCAATGGGAAACCTAGAGAAAAGAGGTCAATACCAAATCAATGTAAACATCATCACAGAAGTCGATAAGGAATTTGTCACTCCTCTTGTTTATTCAGGGGCTCAAAATGAAATGGTCCCTTTGGTTTTTTATGATGAAGAGTATAGTAGTGAATACATGAATAGTTTATTTTATCGCGTTAGTTTTGCGGTGCGCTATGGGCAAGATTTTATTCGCACGCCCAATGATTATTACACTCCGGCTTTCTTAAGAGGGAATGGCACAATTATACTTACAGAAATGAAAACTCCGACTGCTAAATTCGCGGTGACCGTTAATTCTGAAAGTGCCTTTGTGCAATTTCCACAATTTTATCAAGATGGATATTACGCTAATTTTAAAGGTAAAAAAATCGCCGCGCAAAATGTTGATAGCTTGATCGCTTTTGAACTAGAGCAGGGCAACTATTCGTTGAATATATCTTTTGAGCGCTTTAAAGGTTTTACCTTTCTGACTTCGTTATTTTACGTATCACTCGGCTCGATGGTTGGAGCGGGCATCTTTGGCGTTTGGTATCGTAAGCGCCTTTATAATTCAAAATAAATGACAAAATAACATCACTAAAAAACAAATAAAATAAAACTTAGTCTTTAAAATTTGAGATTCATTCAATATCTTCGCCGTTATTGTTTTTCTTACCGATGCGCATTTCGGTATCCGTTAAGGCATTTTCAAGATAAGTCATATCTAGGTTAGCGTCCGCATAACCTTTTAAAATTCTTTTATAATATTGTTCAGACGGCAAGCGTGGAAACTTCCCGTTCATCAGATAAATCATCGCTTCAACTGTTTTCCCATTCAGCTCCACCGTTATCATTTCCTTACGATAATAACTCGGAAAACCTTCGTATAGATCCAATTCATTTTCATCACTCTGTGTTATGCCCCACACTCCAATCGGAGTTTTTCCTTTTTCATCACGTTCTAAGGTCGCATGTGTTCTAAAAGTTAATTGCCACCCTTTAAGCATCGTTACGCCCACAAAAGCAGCGTCAGGACAACGGCTTAACATTTGCTCAAAGTTTAAATTTGAGCCGTACGCTCCATATAATTTATGATATTTATTCATCGTTATTTACTCCAATTATTTACGCTGCGCTATCGATATTTTAGCTATATGATCCATATTTATCTTCCAACAAAACGGACTTATGAACAAGTCTTAACTATGTATCGCTAAATTTTATAATTGTCGGCTTATAAAAATTCTTTATAACGCTTAATATACAAGTATTTTATGAGCGTCACGGTAATCATATAGGCGACCACAATCGCGATCAGTATAATAAAGAATCCTGACGGCAACGGAGCAAAATCCAATAGTGTCCCCAGAGCCGTAAACGGTATGATCGTCAAAGCCACGACACCCGCAAGCGTCAAAAGCGTAACCGGCATAGAAGCACGCGATTGAATAAACGGAATTTTATCTGTTCTAATCAAGTGAATAACGAGTGTTTGTGACCACATCGATTCTATAAACCATCCCGCTTGGAACATGGCCACAAATTTTTCAGGTTGGGTCGTCACACCCCAACTACCACCAGCGTATTTAGGACAGATTACATAAAACAATACTAAAAATGTCGCGACGTCAAAGATAGCGCTTGAAGGTCCGATCCACAACATAAACCGAGCGATATCCTTAGCATCCCAATTTCGCGGTTTCTTAATAGCATCTGCATCGACGTTGTCCCACGGAATAGCTGTACAAGATAAATCATAAATTAGATTTAAAAGGACGAGATGAATGGGTAACATCGGCAAAAATGGCAAAGACATACTCGCTAATAATACTGAGACGATATTGCCGAAGTTAGATGACGCTGTCATCTTAATATATTTAATCATGTTGGCATATGTCTTGCGCCCCTCGATAATTCCTTCTTCTAAAACCATCAGGTTTTTTTCCAAAAGGACGACATGGGCCGATTCCTTAGCGATATCCGCTGCGGTATCGACTGAAATACCGACGTCCGCCGCTCGCATTGCTGGAGCATCATTGATGCCATCTCCCATATAGCCTACAACGTGGCCGTTATCTCTGAGGAGTCTGACAACTCGGGCTTTTTGATTAGGCGAAAGTTTCGCAAAAACATTCGTATCTTCGACCCGTAATTTTAGTTCTTCGTCATCCATAGCTTCGACATCCGCACCCAAAAGAATATTAGTTATTTCAAGTCCTACTTGTCCACAAACCGCTATCGTCACTTTATCGTTATCTCCAGTCAAAATTTTGATAGAAACATTGTGCTCCTTAAGGGCGGCTATTGCTTCTCCAGCACTTTCTTTGGGTGGATCTAAAAAGGCAAGATAACCGATGAGGACCATATCATTTTCATCTTTTACACCAAACGCCCCGACTGGTGCCGGGATCGTTTATTGGGCGACACC
>JAAZFO010000083.1 GCA_012511695.1 Erysipelotrichia bacterium
CCGCTATGACAACAAATTAGGTTCGATAAAAGACAAAGGGAGTGAATTAATTATCTACGATAGATATGGTAATCGGTGTGGCTCTTATGATAAAAGAAATAATACGACCAAAGATAGACAGGGCAACAAAGTCGGAACCGGCAATTTGTTAGCACTCCTTTTGTCTAGATAATAGAAAAATAATTTTAATGATATTTTTTGTCTAAAAAGCGATATTTTGAATTCGTTATTAAAAACATTGAAGAGAGGCTCTTTTATAGAGAGCCTTTTTTTGTTAAATAG
Organism: Erysipelotrichia bacterium; assembly: GCA_012511695.1. Lineage (GTDB taxonomy): Bacteria > Bacillota_I > Bacilli_A > RFN20 > CAG-826 > RUG14515. The sequence continues at coordinate 283 of JAAZFO010000083.1, forward strand.
TACAAAGCCTTTTTTAAATGTTATAAAATATTCTTGATGGATAAATTAACGAAATCACCGCGCTTAAATAGTTTGTTGCACAACATGGGTATTTTTACACCTTATGATGTCATTAATCGCTTACCGCGCCGCTATGATAATTATGCTTACACGAAAGAGCGAAAGCTCGCAGATAAGGAACGCATTGTTTTATTAGGCAAAGTCGTTTCCTTACCGAGAATAGTGCCCGCTAAAGGGGTGACGATTATTACTTTTGATTTTTTAACGGTGAAAATAACTTATTTTAAAGTCATTTTTTTCAACCAGGGATATTTAGCTAAGACCTTAAAAATTGATGAAACTTATTCACTAATCGGTACATACGATAGCGATAGAAACGAGATCAATGGTCGCCGTATTTATAAAGGCGAAATCCCTAAAGAAGAAGCCTTAAAACCCGTGTACACTTTGCCTAAAAGCTATTCACATCATTTATATGTCGGCTTAGTAAAGCGCTCCTTAAAACAACTAAAAGGCAAAATATTTTCTCTTGTTCCTTATCATTACTTAAATAAATATCACCTCATCAATAAAGAAGTCGCCCTTAATTGGGCTCATCAGCCAAAAGATCAAGAAAGTATTCGCCAAGCATTAAGACACTTAAAATATGAAGAGGCTTTGCTTTTTTCTTTACAAAATCAACTCATCAAACAAAACAATCAATCATTAAAAAAAATCAAAAAAGAAGCCATTGATTTTTCTCTGTGCGCCCCGTTAGTCGCTGCTCTTCCTTATAATTTAACAGCGGACCAAATTTCAGTGAGTGAAGAAATTATTGAAGATATGAATCAAAGTGGTTTGATGTATCGCTTATTACAAGGTGATGTCGGTACTGGAAAAACAATCGTGTCATTTATCGCCCTATATGCAAATTTCTTGCGCGGTGATCAAGGAGCCTTAATGGCGCCGACTGATGCTTTAGCAAGGCAGCACTACGCTAATGGCAAAAAAGTTTTTAAGGATACCAAAGTGCGACTCGCTCTATTGCTCGGTTCGACTCCTATAAGTGAGAAAAAACGGCTCAAGAGCGCCATTAGAGATGGGGACATTGATTTAATCATCGGTACGCATTCTTTGTTCACCAAGGATACTAATTACGCTTCTTTGGGCCTAGTTGTCATCGATGAACAACATCGTTTTGGGGTCAATCAAAGAATTGCGCTTGCTAATAAGGGGGATCACGCTGATTTATTGATGATGTCCGCTACTCCGATTCCTCGCTCCTTAGCGCTCACCATTTTTGGTGATTTAGACATCTCAACTCTTTATACTTTCCCGAGTCAAAAAAGGGATGTTGTCACCAAAATCTTCCCGAGCGATAGCCCAAAAATCTTCGCCGCCACTGATTATGCTTTACAACACGACAAGCAAGTTTATGTCATCGCTCCTTTAATTGACTTTAGTGAAGATGGCAGATTTTCAACCGAACAACTCTATGAAAGATTTGCCTTACGCTATGAAAACAAAGTCGGGCTATTGCACGGTAAAATGAAACAAAAAGAAAAAGAAGAAGTTTTAAAAAAATATTATGATGGGAACATTAAAATTTTAGTATCTACCCAAGTCGTTGAGGTCGGTATCGATGTCAAAAACGCCAACACGATGATCATCTTTGATGCCACGCATTTCGGGCTGGCTTCTTTACACCAATTAAGAGGGCGGATCGGGCGTGACGGTTCAAGGGGTTATTGTTTATTGATCACCAATGATGAAGAAGCGGAAAAGCTAGATATTTTAACTAAAAGTGAAGATGGATTTGCAATCGCAGAAGCAGACATGAAACAAAGAGGGCCAGGAGAATTAACTGGTGTCAAACAGTCCGGCATTCCTGATTTTGCCTTTTTAAATATCATCGATGATTATAAAATTTTTGTTGTCGCTCGTGATGATGCCGCGGAGATATTACAACAAGCCGATCACAAGGCCTACCAATGGATCGTTAAAAGAGCTAATAATTTAATCAATTATAAAATTACTAAAAAAGCATAGTAAATTAAAATATAGGTAGTCAAAGAAGAGACGATCTTATCTTTGTATTTATGCCAAAGACGTCTCATGATACAATAGGAATTCGAGGAATTAAGTATGAAAATTGCAGTAGACGCCATGGGCGGAGATAACGGCAGTCAAGTCATTGTCTCAGCTATTAAACAATTCTTAACCGACTTTCCAGAAGTGGAAATTATTGTCTTTGGTGACAAAAATGAATTAGGAGAATTGTCATCGCTATGTCAAATTGTCGACGCTCCTGAAGTTGTTCCGATGGATGCGGGGGCATTTGAAGTCATGCGCATGAAAAATTCATCGATGTTCACAGCGCTTAAAACTATGAAAGATTCTGCGTTTGATGCACTGGTATCCGCTGGCTCAACCGGAGGCTTTTTGAGCGCGGGTACTTTGATTCTAAAATGGATCGAAGGAGTGAAGAGAGCGGCGATAGTAACTTCTTTTCCTACCCGTTTAAAAAATAAAAAACTCGTCGTCCTTGATATCGGAGCGAATAATAAAAATTCACCTGAGGAACTCGTACAATTCGCCAAGATGGGACGCGCTTATCACCAAGCTCTTTACAATAGTGATGCACCGAAGACTTATTTATTGTCTAATGGGGCGGAAGCTAACAAGGGCTCGCCAGCTGGTCAAGCCGCTTATAAATTATTAAAAGAAAGTCAATTTCCTGATTTTTGCGGTAATATCGAAGCTCGAGAAGCCTTATTAGGCGAAGCGGATATCTTAGTGACTGATGGCTATTCTGGCAATGTTTTTCTAAAGAGCTCTGAAGGGGTTGCCAAATTGATGTCGTCAATGGTTAAAGATATTTTTAAGAAAAACTTATGGACGAAACTCGGCTATTTACACGTCGCTAAGGGTTTTAAACTCATGTCAGAAACGATGGATTATAAATCAACGGGTGGCGCGATGCTTTTAGGTGTTAATGGTGTCTTAGTAAAAGCCCACGGCAATAGCGATGCTTACGGTTTTAAAAGCGCTCTTAATGTTGCCAAAACAATGGTGGAACGCCAAGTCGTTAAAAAAATTAAGGAGTTAGTTGAAAGTGGAGAGTAGAGTTATTAACTTATTGAAAACTTTAAATATCAAACACCTTAATCTCGCCACTTATGAACAAGCTTTAACACATCCTTCTTTTAATGGTGACGTTAATAGTAAACACAAAGATTATGAAAAATTAGAATTTATCGGCGATGCTGTTTTAGGTTATGTCGTCGCTGATTTAGTGTATAAGAATCGTCCAGAAATGGCCGAAGGTGACTTGACTAAATTAAGAAGTGCCTTGGTGTCCACTAAGCCTTTAGCGGCATATGCAAGAACTTTAAAATTAGATGAATATGTGAGAATTGGTCATTCGATCACCCCTCAACAAGTCAAACGAAGTGATAAGATTTTAGAAAATGTTTTTGAGGCCTTAATTGGAGCGATATATTTGGATATCGATTTACCGACTGCCTATGATTTTATTAAATCACTACTCCTTGAAGATATCTTAGGCTTCGATGCTGAGAAGCTCACGGACTACAAGTCTAAACTCCAAGAAGAAATTCAAACGGAACATAGAGAAGCAGTGACTTATATCACGGTTTCTATGACCGGACCCGCTCATGACCGGACTTTTAAAGTTCAAGTCCAATACAATGGGATTGTCTTAGGGAGTGGTGTCGGTAAGAGTAAAAAGAAAGCCGAAGAGATGGCGGCTAAGGATGCGCTCAGTAAGAGGAGAGTTCTCTAATGGGACTACTCGCTTTTCTTAAAAACAAATTCGCTATACAAAAAGAGCAAGTTGATAAATACCAAGTCGGTCTGACAAAGTCTCGAAAAAATTTCTCTAGTAAATTGCGCAAACTTTCTGGTCGGTATAAAAGAGTTAATCAAGATTATTTTGATGAACTCGAACAAATTTTGATTGAAAGTGATGTCGGGATTTCTTTTGCTTTAAAGGTTATTGAAGAGGTGTTAAGAACTAGCAAAAAAGAACGCATTTTTAACCCACAAAGCATTAATGAAATCCTGATTGATAAACTGTTTGCTGATTACGCTGAAAAAGGGGATATCAAAACCGAAATTGTCTTTGAAAAAGAAGGGCCAACTGTCTTATTGGTCGTCGGAGTCAACGGAGTTGGCAAAACGACAACGATCGCTAAAATCGCTCACCGTTACTTAAAGCAAAATAAAAAAGTTTTACTCGTGGCCGCTGATACTTTTAGAGCGGGTGCGGTTGAACAATTGGCGACTTGGGCTAAGCGTTTAAACGTTGAGGTCGTAAGTGGTCAACCACATACTGATCCTGCAAGCGTCGCTTATGATGGACTTAAAAAAGCTAAAGCTGATAACATCGATTTAGTCATCGTTGATACAGCGGGCAGACTGCAAACGAAAAATAATTTGATGCTTGAACTAGGGAAAATTAAACGGGTAATGGCAAAAGAAATCTCTTATGCACCCCATGAAACCTTTTTAATTATCGATGCGACGACGGGACAAAACGGCGTCGTGCAAGCGAAGGCATTTAAAGAAGTGACCGACTTAACCGGAATCGTCATTACTAAAATGGATGGAACGAGTAAAGGGGGTATTATTCTCGCCATTAGAGATGAATTAGGCATCCCAGTACGTTTCATCGGTTTGGGTGAAAAAATTGATGACTTAGCAGAGTTTGATCTCGATAAGTATTTATATGGTTTGTGCGTGGAGGAATAAAAATGGAAAAAATTAAAAAAACAGTCCGCTATAATGCTTTATTACACATTTATGGACCATTACTCAGCAAAACTCAATTAGCTTTTACTGATGCTTATTTTTCCTATGATTTATCACTCGGAGAAATCGCTAAAGCGAAAAATATTACCCGCAGCGCTGTTGAAGACGCGATAAAAAAGGGTTTAAAAAAACTCGACAGCTATGAAAAGGACTTAAAAATATTAGCAAGAAGTCAAAAGATATTAAAACTTCTCCAAGAAGCAAAAGAGAAGAGTGATGAAGAAAAAAATAAAGTATTACAAGAAATAGAAAGAGTGATTAATAGTTATGGCATTTGAATCATTAACCGAACGCCTTTCTGGCATTTTTAAAAAACTTCGCGGTCAAGTGCGCTTGAGCGAACGCAATATGGAGGACATGTTAAAAGAAATCCGCGTCGCTCTTTTGGAAGCAGATGTTAATTATAGAGTCGTTAAACAATTCGTCGCCAATGTTAAAGAAAAAGCTTTAGGTCAAGAAGTGTTGAGTAAACTCAATCCCAG
>JAAZFO010000084.1 GCA_012511695.1 Erysipelotrichia bacterium
GTTCGGGTAACTGTGAAAGAGTTGGCGAGAAAGATAGTGTTTTTACGATTAATTTCAACGGATTAAAGGAAGTAACTTATCCGGATTTCCCCAATCACGCAGTCGCGGCCAAATTATTGGTCAATACCTTATTAGATAAAGCTATCATTAAGAGTTTTGATGAGATTAGAGCTGTCGGCCATCGCGTTGTGCAAGGTGGTAAATATTTTTCTAATTCGGTTTTCTTTACTGAAGAAACTGAAAAGAAAATCGCATCTTTAATCCCATTAGCGGTTTTACATAATCCCGCGAACTTAACATGTTTTCATGCTTTTAAAGAAGCATTACCAAATTGTCCCGCAGTGGCGACTTTTGATACCGCTTTTCATCAGACGATGGCCCCTGAGGATTACACGTTTCCGATCCCTTATGAATTAACTAAAGATTTTGATATTAGAAAATATGGGTTCCACGGAACAAGTCACCATTATTTAGCTTTGGAAGGCTTAAAATATCTTAATGGTGTTAAACATCCTAAAATTATTTCTTGCCATATCGGCTCTGGGGTTTCCATTACAGCGATTAAAGATATTAAATGTGTCGCTACTTCAATGGGTTTAACTCCACTTGCTGGCGTGATGATGGGGACCAGAACTGGTGATATGGATCCCAGTGTCTTTAATTACGTCGTCTCTGTCACCGGTAAAAGTGCGGAAGAAGTTTACCAAATGTTTAACAAAGAATCCGGGTTTTTAGGTGTTTCTGGTATTTCTAATGATTCAAGAGACGTCCTAGCGGCGGCGGAAAAAGGTGATGAAAGAGCCATTTTGGCTAATCAATTATTCAACCGTCGTATCGTTGATTATATCGGACAATATTTTGTCCGTTTAGGTGGGTGCGATTTAATTATTTTTTCCGCTGGTATCGGTGAAAACGAGCCGAGAACACGGCGTGAAGTATGCCGGATGCTACAAGAGGGACTCGGCGTTGAAATAAATGAAGAGCTCAATGCTAATGTTCGTGGTAAAGAAGCCCTTCTGTCGACTGAAAATAGCAAAATTAAAGTTGCCGTTATCCCGACTGATGAAGAAATCATGATTGCGCGTGATGCCTATAACTTGTGTATTAAAGGAAAATAAAAACGATGAGATTAAATAAAAAAATCATCCGTTATCTGGCGCCGTATAAAAAAGAAATTGCTGAGTTGCATCAAGTCATTAAACGCTTTGATCGCATTGCCATTTTTCGGCATTCGAGGCCGGATTTTGACTGCTTAGGCACACAATTTGGACTAGCGACATGGTTAAAGGACAATTTTCCGAGCAAACAAATTAAAATTTTAGGTGATAACCACCCTGTGTTTACTAACCGCCTTTATCCAGAAACCGATCGCGTCCATGAAGACTGGTTTAATGAGCCTTTTTTAGCCATCGTTGTCGATGTGGCTAATCGCGCGCGCATTTCTGACCCGCGTTATCATAAGGCTACTTTTACTGTTAAAATCGACCATCATCCTGAAACCGAAGTTTTTGGAGATCTCTCCATTGTTAATGATAAGGCTTGTGCGGCCGCTGAATTGATGACTTGTATTTTACAATCATTTAAACGGTATGTCTTTTCGCCGATAGCAGCTAGCTATTTCTATTCCGCTTTAGCAGGTGATTCGGGGCGCTTTCAGTACGCTGCTACTTCTGAAGTATCTTTCTTAACGGCTTCTTTTTTACTCGGCCTCGGTATTGATTTAACCACTATTTATGATGGGATGTATGCTAGACAAGTTGCAGATTTAAAAATTATGGGCTACATTTTAGAAAACTTTAAACTTTCGCCCAATGGAGTGGCCTACTATGTGCTCACCGATGAGATTTTAAAACAGCTAAAAATCACCACCGAAAGAGGCAAGGAAAATATTAACCTATTTTCTAATATCGAAGGCATTAATGCTTGGTGTTCCGTCACTGAAGATAAAAAGGACGGCTGCTGGCGAGTTTCTATCCGCAGCAAGAAAGTGCCGATTAACGACTTCGCAGCCCAATGGGGTGGCGGTGGTCACACGCAAGCGAGCGGCGCAAAACTTAACAATATCCAAGAATTGGATAAATTCATCGCCCAATTCGATGCGATCTTCGCGAAATAAAGGTACTAAATAGAGTACCTTTTATTTTAAATTTACCCATAAATGAGTTATATTAAAATTATGAATAACTTTGTCCCATTACGCATTGTTTCAGACTATTCTTTTTTACAAAGTGGACTAACTATGGAAAGAATAAAAATGGGCGTAATGAAAAATAAATATTATGGTCTCGGCCTTGCTGATGTCGGGGTGATGTATGGTGTTCCTGCGTTTGTTAAATTGGCGGAAGACTTAAAACTTCCCTACATCTGTGGCATGGAAATTACTTTTAATGATGACGTTTTATGTTTATATGTAAAAAACGAAAGTGGTTACCGTCATTTAATGAAAATTACGACAGCCTACCATAACGACACTTTTGATGAAAAACTTTTAAAACGATATAGCGATGGTTTGATCTGTGTCATCGAAACTACAAATGCTCACTTCAAACAATTATTCACTAAAGATCAACAAAAACTCAACAAACGATTATTTAAATATGACGTTTTATTTAAGAACAATTTTTATCTTGGTATTTCTGTGACTAGTAAAGAAGGCATCCAATACGCTAATGAGCTTA
>JAAZFO010000085.1 GCA_012511695.1 Erysipelotrichia bacterium
ATGCTCATTATCACGTATAAGAAAAGGCCGTGATTTTGAGGTCACGGCCTGTCCACGTTCTATTTAATAGTTTTCGGAGGTTAATTCACTTTTTCCACGATTTTCCACGTTCTATTTAATAGAACCGAAAAAAGCAGTCAAATGATTGCTTTTTTTAATCTTTTGTTTTAGCCAAGAAGAAAAGTTAAACCCGGTAATATTTTTCAAAGAAAAGTTTTTGATACAGTGAAGGAATTAGTTCCTGAGTATTGGGGTCGGTTTCAATTTCAGTACCACCGCCATAAGAATCTGTTCCTTCTTCAATGCCACTTGTTTGTAAATATAAGTCATTGAAGAAATCGCCGATATCTTTAAGCAATTGATGTCCTTGCCAGTAACTATTAACATAGTTTCGGCTGAGATTAAATATCGGATCAATGGCATGTAAGTTATCTCTTTCTATGGCCGAGATATAAGTCTCACTAACCATCGCTTCTAGTTGATAAAAGTAAGCGACATAGGCGGAATACCTCAGGTGTGGTGAAGCACTGCTTAAACAAACATAAAAAGCCATTTGGTTGGCATCGTCTTCACGCATCACGCCACGGCCATGAGCCACTTCATGCGCCATGGTGAACGGAAGACCAATTTTAGTATTAAGTGTATTAATATTAGCTTCACCAAGAGGTGCAAAAGATACTCCAGTAATTTGGAGTTCACGGAAGACAACCGAAGAAAACATCGTTTTGATGTTGCTCTTATAAGGGTGATAGTAATCATCATCCGCTAAGGTATGCGCTTCATAAACATCTTGTGCTAGAGCATCGAAGTCGACTTCTCCTTTAAGTTCGCCGTCATCTTCAAATTCTAATTGAGCGATAACTGCATTTAAGTCATCAGCATAGTAATTATAAATATCGACAAATTCGCTACTATCCACAGCCGTTTCATAAAAAGGAAGTGGAATCGGATCACGGCCATAAGATAATTGACATGAAAAGACATATAAAACGACTGGTATTAAAACAAACATACCACCTAATAAAAGGTTATTGATTGCCCTAACGCCACGGCCTTTGAATAAATTAACCAAAAATGCGACGAGGAGGAGGAGGACAACAACCACAATCAAAGCCACGACAATTTCAGTTAAAGAAATAGGTACATAAGCGCTAATCATAGCGGCATATTGACCATAAGTTCTCACGAAACCTCTAATCAAAGATTCACTGGCAACTGGATCAGCCTTGAGTGAATTTAAATACCACAAAGCAAAAATCAAAAGGCCAACATAAACGATACGACGAAAAGCTTTAAATACTTTCATAGTATTCATTATAAAGAAGACGATCAAAAAGTTAAATACATTTTAGTTTTTTTATTAAAAATGTTTGACAAATAAAAAATACAGTCTACGGGCGATGCCGGTGTGCCCGCGAAGTTCAACGTAACGCATTAATAAAAATAATCTTGAAATAGTTCGCTTGCTATTCCACGGATTGTAAAATGGAGGCGCTATTTGTTTTGATATGTACTCAAGCCCACTTTAATCGCCAAATAAAACGATAATAAAGTAGCGCTTAAAAGTATGCCTCCGATGATATCAGTTAACCAGTGGACGCCTGATATGGCGCGCGCAACCACGAAAAAAGCGGTGAGAACACCACAGATAACTATTAAAGCGAGCCTAAGTTTCTTTTCTTTGATATAAATAATGATTTGATCAATTGCGGACACTAGTAAGACAATTGCCAAAAGCGTTGTCGAAGATGGATATGAAGCTTTAAGGTAATTAATGCCATCAACTTCAATAAGAATTGGACGATAATTAACTATAGCCAGTTCAAAGAAAAGATAAGCAGCTAAGGTTAGGACATATAAACAGCCTAATGCGAGGATATTACTATCAACCTTAAATATTTTTTTTCTCTTAACTAATTGTTTTATACCGATGACTAAAAATAAAACGCCGATTGGAATAGTGATCAAGCTGCCCCAATCAGTGAGCACGTATAAAAACATATGTCGCCCTGTCAAATCGTGGAACCAACGATTAATCTTGGCAAACCCAACACTAGAAGCGAGATGAGTATGCGGATCGTTTGGCCCAATGGCTTGAACATCAATAACATTAAGGAGCAAAGTAAAGACAACAAAAACAGCTAGTAATCCAACGCTTGTTATTAATATTTTGTTTTTCTTAATAAACTCTCTCACCTAAAACCTCTAGATGCTGGTTAAGCAACACAATATTAATCATACAATTAACCGACAAAATATGCCCATTAAATTAACAAAAAAAATGTATTGATATATCAATAACAAAAATATAACATCGCGACATTGGTCTGAAATTAATCTAATCATTTCTACTCTATGCGTCTTTAAATTAATAAAAAGCACACCTTGCTTGAACAAAGTGTGCGTATTTTATTTGGTTGCGGAGGGTGGATTTGAACACACCGACTTCCAGGTTATGGGCCTGACGAGCTACCACTGCTCTACTCCGCGATGTGCGCCGAAGGATAAAATATTCGGCGAATTTATTTTTAGTTTAGTTATCTGCGATTTTTACGACGAGCGTTTTCACTTTTTACTTTTCTTTTAAGAGATTTCTTGAGGAAGTATTCTCTCCTGCGAGCTTCTTGGATAGTTCCAGCTTTATTGACTTGTCTTTTGAATCTACGAAGAGCGTCATCTAAGGTTTCGTTATCACGAACTGAAGTCTTTGGCATGTTTTTCACCCCCTTGAAGTTTAAGCAGCGCTATTATTATTTCAAATTACACTTGCAAATGCAAGTCCTTTTAAATAATTTTGGTTCCACTTGAAGTACCGATACGATTAGCACCAGCGGCCACCATTTTGCGTAAATCTTCACCAGTGCGAATGCCCCCACTAGCCTTAACGCCCATCGTCTCACCAACAGTTTGACGCATCAGTTTAACGACTGCAACGCTCGCTCCTGCTGTGGAGAAACCAGTACTAGTTTTTACAAAGTCTGCTCCACCATTTTTAGCGGCGTGGCATCCCCTAACAATTTCATCATCGGTGAGCAAACAAGTTTCTAAAATTACTTTTAAAACTATTTCACGACCAACGGCTTTTTTAATTTCCCGGACTTCTTTTTCAACATAAGTATCATTTCCAGCTTTAAGTAAACCGATATTAATGACCATATCAATCTCATCAGCCCCTTCTTTAACAGCTAAAATTGCTTCTTCCACTTTGGTTTTCGTCAAGTTCATCCCTAATGGAAAACCGATAACGGTACACACTTTAACATCACTGCCTTTTAAAGAGCTGCTCGCTAATGGCACATAGGCTGGATTAACACAAACCGCCATAAAATCAAATTGTTTTGCTTCTTTGCAAAGTTTAATTATTTGCTCAGGCGTAGCATCTGGCTTTAAAATCGTCTGATCGATTAATTTATTTAATTTCATAAATATAAGTTCTTTATTATCGTATCACAAAAAGAAAAAGTCCTATTAAAGGACTCATCTCAATACGTGAAAAATTATCTCGCTTTCTTTTTGGAAGTTTTCTTTGGTTGTTCTTTAATGACTTTACCATTTAGGAAAACGGCCTTGCCACCATAATAACCACACTTTGGACAAACATGGTGGGCTTTTTTCATCTCACCACAATGTGAACAGGTGACTAAGCCAGTCACAGTTAATTTGAAATGTGTTCTTCTTAATCTTTTTCTAGTTTTACTAGTTCTTCTTTGCGGAACGGCCATTGGACATCCTCCTTCGCAACGTGTTTTATTTTATTAATAAACCACCTCTTTGTCAACAGGGTTTAAGACATTTTCTAAATTATTGCAATTTAATTCGATACTATCATATCTTTTTGTAATATAACACTGATAAACTGTCCGACCTTGGATTCCTTATTAGGAATCTTCACTTCTAAATAGTTGGAAGTGTGGCCGATATTATAGCTTTCTTTAATATTATATCTCTCCACTAAAACAGAAACCGTTTGATCTTTAAAGCGTTTTGCGTAGTTCGCGTAGAGATTTTTCGATAATTGAATTAAACGTTTTGATCGCTCTTTTTTGACTGCAGCAGTTATTTGTCCCTCCATCGTCGCCGCGACAGTCCCAGGGCGGATAGAATAAGAAAACACATGGAGCAAATCAAAACATTCTGCACATAGCTTGTAAGTATCTAAGAAGTCCGCTTCGCTTTCTTGAGGAAAACCGACCATCACATCACTAGAAATCATCACGTCAGGGACTTGCGCTTTGATTTCTTTAATCCGCTTTATAAAAGCTTCTCGACTATACTTACGGTTCATCAATTTCAAGATATGATTGGAACCGCTCTGTAATGGAGTGTGTAAATGTTTAGCAAGATTTGGTTTCTCGTTTAAAAGTCTGATGAGGTGGTCATCGATTTCGCTTCCCTCAATCGAAGAAATCCTTAACCTTTTTAGATGAGGTAAGGCCGTTAATTGTTCAACTAATGAAGAGAAAGACTCGTTTTTTAAGTCTTGGCCATACCCACCGATATGAATTCCTGTTAAGACTATTTCTTGATAACCTTGAGCGATGAGATGCTCGGCCTCTTTAATTACATTAGCCGTTTCTCTTGAGCGCATTTTGCCACGTCGATAAGGAATGATACAGTACGTGCAAAAATTATCACACCCGTCTTGAATTTTTAAATAGGCTCTGACATTTTCACTACTAGAAATAATGCCGAGCTCTTCATAAGTAAAATTGCGCGGATTGTTGTCGATCACACTGTCTTGAGGTTTGCGATCAACGAGTGCTTTTTTAATCAAACCAACGATTTCGCGACGACGGGAGGTGCCGATAACGATTGCCGGTTTAATTTCTTTTTTTATAAATTGATGGTGCTCCTGAGCATAACACCCCATCACCGCGACGACCGCCTCAGGATAATTTTTTTGCATTCTGCGGATAAGTTGCCGACTTTTTCGGTCCGCCACTACTGTGACAGAACAAGTATTAACAATAATGACATCGGGATTCTCATTATCTTCAACAAAGCCCTCCTGTTGTAATAACGAGGCAATAGCATTTAATTCATAGGCATTAACTTTACATCCGATATTAAGCGTTTTATATTTTTTCATAGTTTAGCCCAGTCGTGGAATCTAATTAAATGTAAGAGGTGTGAGGAGATGAAACCATTTTCATTAAGAGCGCGAATTAAAGCTTCGCGATCAAAATTAAAATAAGCATCGACTACTGGATAAATTCTCTCAAGCATATGCGAATAGTTGGGGTGGCGAATATAACGATCAAAAAGGACGATAGAAGCATCGAGTCTTCCTTGGTCATTGATAAAATAAATCGTATTCGTGTCGTAATGGAAAAAAGCAGCTTCTTTTTCAACAGACTTAATTTTCACTAAACGAGTAAAATGCGAGTCGTAAATCTCGTTGCCGTACGTATCAAAAGGATCGACAACTATATCTTTAAAGCTATCTTTTAGACCACTATAAGGATATGTTAATAATTTCTCAGGGTTCTCGTAATAAATTTGGTTCAAAGCTCGAGAAAAAATCGGAATATATATTTTTTCTTGCCCCTCTTGAAAGTATGGTTGTTCAGAAATGATCTCACGGAAGGTTTTTAAAAAATTAGCATGGCTTGATTTGCTATTTGGTTTGATGTAACTCTTAAGATTTTCGGCTTCATTTTCTAAATAAACGCTATTTAAACTTCCATACAAAACTATGTTAGCGCGAAAAATGTTAAATGGTTCACGGCCGACGTCATATAAATAAGCAAACCGGGGAATCTTTAAAAGTAAGTGACGGTTTTCAATAAAAAAATGATATTCTTCACTTTGTTCGAAATTGTTTCTTTTTTTAGCTTTACTCGCAATATAATTTAATAATTTTCTCATTTTTCTAAAATATATCCTAACACACTTAAGCTATAAATGGCGGTCCTTTTTGTACGCGTAATGCACTTACCTAGTGCGACTTTGTTAAGTGTCGCCAACATCGTGTTGATCATTAGAACAGCGCATCGACGAGCGCCAGGCGTAAGGTAGTTTTACATCAGTTGACATATTCCCCCTCTTTGTCTTTAAGATTAGGGATTAAATAGTAAAAAATACCTGTTGAAATATTAATTAAATAAATTAAACCAATGGTCAACAAAATAGACAAAAGCAAGTCAGTGGCCAACACCTGAACAAAAAGAAAGAAAGCTCCTGTGATGACTAAGGCGTTAACTAGCATCCAAACTAAACTTCTTAGCTTATATTTCAAATAAAAGAAGCCGGCACCAGAAAAACCTATTAAAGCAAAAAAGAGCAAAACATGTTGGCGGCGACGTAATACTTTTTGACCTTCTTTGATGCGATCAATATCGACTTGTGCAGTAATTTCCATCGTGTCACTTTTTACCCCTTCTAAAGGCGATTTAGTCCCACAAATTGGGCATAAATCTTTATCAAAGCGACTGATGCGTGATCCACAATATCGACAATTTGGCATAATTTATTCCTCGTCACTAATATAATATTAATTAAATGAAAAAGCATTATAATAGTATTCGACTAATTTAATTGTTTATTGTTTTCATAAACTACTTAATGAAAAAAGGTGATTCAGCAAACGTTAGATAGTGGTTTAAGGTGTTTTCTTAAATCTTTGTTGCTTATAGCATTTCTTTTCTATAAAATAAATCTCGCTAAAGCAAAGCGCCCTGGCTGGATAGCTCAGTTGGTTAGAGCGGTCGGTTCATACCCGGCTTGTCGGGGGTTCAAATCCCTCTCCAGCTACCAAACGTTTTTAGACAGCATTGATAATAATCGGTGTTGTTTTTTATTTGCTATTGTCTATTTAAAATTATATTTTGCGTTTCCAAAAATAATAAATACCCACCGCTGCTTCAAGAGGGATGCCTACTAAAAAAACCATCCAGGCATTCGACAAATAATAAATAATAGCGTTCACAAAGAAAATAGTCGTCAGCGTTCCCCAAACAAAAAGCGAAACAGCGATCAGCTCCACTAACCAAAGTTTAGCGGAATGCGCATACAAACTAACAACTAAGCTGCAAAGTGCAGTAGCTATAATGAAAACAATCCAAAATTTAGAAGCAAAAATCGGTGAATTAATCGTGGTATAAACAAAGATAATCGTCGCGACTAAAAAAATAGCAATGCAGATCATAATCGCAATTAATAAGTTTCTAAGTGTTAATTGTTTATCGAATTGCGTTTTTTCAATTTCTGCATCGGAATGTTCTTTAGTCAAATAATTGACATCAACTTTAAAATAGTTAGCAATCGAACACAAAGTCGAAATATCAGGAACGGATTCTCCCCTTTCCCATTTAGAAACAGCCTTGTCGGAATAGTTTAAAATTTCTGCTAAATCACTTTGCGTCATCTGATTTATTTTCCGCAGCTTCAGGATATTATTGGCGATGTTTTTAGTGACGTTTCCCATATGTAAGTATCTTTTCTACTGTCGGTAGAATTAAATTCTACGAATAATAGCGTAGAACTGTCTTGCTTATTACTATTCATCCTCATTATACTCATCCTAAAGACAATTACTATGAATGTTTTATTAGTTTGTGATGTCCTCGGTGAAGAAAATAACGGCACAACTCACGCCGCGATGAATTTAATTAGACATTTAAAAAGTTGTGGTGATCATGTCCGTATCTTATGTGGTGACCAAGATAAAAAAGGTGTTGAAAACTACTATGTGGTGCCCACATTGAAATATGGACCGATAATTAATTATTTATTTAAGAAAAACAATGTGACGCTCGCTAAACCGGATACTAAAATTATCAAACAAGCCTTACAGGGCGTTGATATAG
>JAAZFO010000086.1 GCA_012511695.1 Erysipelotrichia bacterium
GCACTGGGCCATCGATGACCGTTAACATATCTTTTGGATCAAGTTCCACAACCGCACCACCGAGAACCGATTTAGAACGAACATCGAGTAATGGATAAAACATGGCTGAGCCATAATACAAATAGACGCGGCCATCTTCAACATAAACAGCGGGATCGAAAAGTAAATAATTTTTACTCCATTTCTTTAAATCGACATTGCCATGATACTTAAAGGGTCCGGCTGGATTATCAGCCACAGCGCAGTGAATAACCCAAGAACGGGTAGAAATACCTGGAGAAGGGGAGTAGTACAAATAGAATTTGCCATCCGGCCCTTGGCAAGCATCTGGAGCATAATAAGCTCTCTTACCATTAGTTGTGGGGTCATCAATCTTTCTCCAAATGACACCTTCATACCGCCAATCGGACAAGTCGTCGATCGGGGCTGACCAAGTGACGTAATCGTTCAAACAAAAATTATTACCATTGAAGCGATCGTGCGAACCATAAACGTAGACACGACCATTAAAAACATGAGGTTCACCATCAGGAATATACTCAAAATTTGGTAAATAAGGATTAGTTACTATTTTTTTCATTATAAAATTCTCCTAAATAATATGTATCTATTCTAGCAAGTATATAGCAACAACGCTGATAATCTTTTTGCTTTTTATAAATGATTTTCTTACGAAATTAGATAAAATTGATGAAATCGGCTTTTCTTTCTTTAATTTCTAAAGAAATACCCTCTTTTATGTAGCCGAGGGCACAAGCGCCAACAATCTTAAAATTTTCAGGAATTCCAAAAGATTTTTTGATTTTTGAGCCCTTATCGGACTGTAGCAGTCGATCAAATTGATTAATCCAACAAGAGCCGAGCCCTAGAGCATGCGCTGCTAAAAACATATTTTCCAAACTACACGAACCATCAATATCAGTATAATCATCGCCGCGAGGACCAGCGACTAAGATGATGGTTTTTACTCCATGCATACAATCACGTTCTAATATTTCTAAAGATAAATTGCGCAGTTCCTCAACTTTATTTTCGCTTTTAACGACATAAATATTAATAATTTGACGGTTTCTTGCGCTCGGAGCGTACTTGCCTGCTTCTGCGACTGCTTGCACCTTCTTCAAGGGCACACGCTTACTTAAGTAAGCACGGCAGCTGACGCGACTCGTGATGAGATTGACAAATTTATTTTCCATATTTATTAACCTTTCTATCTATAATATTTTACAGTCATAAGTGCGATATTTTTATTAACTTCGTAATCAGATTTCAAGAGCGATTGGTCGACATCAATCCGCTTATTGTGACAATATTTGATGAAATCTCTAGTGAAAAACCAAAGACGAATATCCTTTTGGATAAATGATTCGTTGCTGACATATTTTTTGCAGTCATATGGCAAATAGAACAATTTACCATTTGTGTAGACAAAATTATCTGGGCAATAATCCAAGGCAATTTTATCATTTTTTGCATACCAAAAAGTTTTAAATAATAATTCAATTACTACTTCTGGTAAATCGTTTTTTCGTAATAAGTCAAAACAATTTTCACCTTCGATATAATCGACCACGGCAATCATCGTTTTTTTATTAAAAGTTTGACATTTTGGCGAGGTGACACCAGACACTCTTAAGCGATGTTCACAATCAACAAAATGCTCAAATCCCTTTTTATCACCCTCAAAATTCTTCAAAAAATAAACTTTATTGTTTCTGACCACTTTATAAGAGCGATTGCCAATTTTTTCAAGAACTTGATAAAGTTTTCTTTTGACTTCAAATTGTCTGATCATAACACTATTTTAGCGATAAAATTACGATTAGCAAATAAAAACCATCACTATTGTCCACTTAACAATATATAATATTGCACATATAGGGGACGACATTATGAATAAGAACATTGAAAGATTTATTAGATACGCAAAAATCGATACTCAAGCTGATGAAAATAGTTCTACAATACCATCGACTGAAAAACAAAAAAATTTAGGGCGATTGCTCGTTAAAGAATTAATAGAATTGGGTTTAGATAATGCCTATATGGATGAATACGGTATAGTTTACGCCCATTTAGCGGGTGAAGGAGAAGTGATCGGTTTAAATGCCCACATAGATACCGCGACTGAAGTCTCCGGTGAAAATGTCAAACCTCGCTTAGTCGCTAACTGGGATGGGAGCGATATTATCCTAAACGACGAATACTCGATTACTTTAAAACAGTTTCCACACATGGAACAAGTTATCGGACATGATTTAATCGTCACTGATGGTAATACCCTTTTAGGGGCCGATGATAAAGCAGGAATTGCCATTATTATGGGAGTACTTGATTATTTAAAACAACATCCCGAAATAAAACATCACCCTTTAGCAATTGCCTTTACAGTTGATGAAGAAATCGGACGCGGTCCTAAATATTTTTCACTAGAAAAAATGCAAGCTGATTACGCATATACAGTTGATGGCGGTCCGATCAATCACATAAATTGTGAAAATTTCAATGCTCAGCAGCTGACAGTGCAAATTGCCGGTGTTGCCGTCCATCCAGGCGAAGGAATAAACACTTTAATAAACGCCTTGCAGCTGCAAGCACAATTTATTAATGCTTTGCCAGAAAAAGAAACACCTTTTTACGCTGATGAAGGCTATTGGCATTTGACAACGGCTAGTGGTTCGAGTGAAAAATCACAATTTTCCGCTATTTTGAGAAACTTTGACCGTGAAAAATTAGAACAATTAAATACAAAAATATACGAGATTCGTGATCAACTAGCGCATAAGTACCCCACTGCCAAGATTGAAGTGTCAATTACTGAACAGTATAAAAATATGAAAAAATATGTCGATCAAGATCCGCGTCCAGTTAATAAAGCGGTCGCGGCGATGAAAAAACTCGGCATTAAGCCAGTTTTCACTCGCATTAAAGGTGGGACCGATGGAGCCACTTTCTCAAAAATGGGCTTAGTCACTCCTAATTTAGGGACAGGAAGTGCCAATCACCATGGACGATTCGAATTTTTATCTGTGCAACTTTTTGAAAAAATGATTGATATTGTCTTAGAAATCATTAAAAAATAGCGTATTATTAAAATTATGAAAAGAACACTTTTTCGCCAAATTTTTTTTGAGTTAGCTTCAGTCGTTGGAAGTGTCGCTATCGGAGTGACAATCTTAACTTTTATTGATCGTGGCGTTGTCATTGACAAAACCTTTATTGCTTTTGTGATTTTATTAATCGGTGTTATTGAAATCGTTAATTTTTTAGGCGTAAAAGATTCTGTGAGGATGAGAAATATCCCAAACATGATCACTGATTTAATCGCCGTGGTCCTTAGTCTATTTTTATTTTTTTTAAACATGCAACTAAAAACTGTTCTCTTAATTTGGGCCATTACTTATCTAACTTTGTACACTGCTAGAACTGTGATTAACGTTATTAATTTTAAATACAAGCCTTTATTTTGTGGAGTTAAAATTGTCCTTGCTGTAATCCTAATGGTCTATATGATTATTTTATTAGTCTTAGGAGAAAGTTTTATTATTACCAGTATGAGCTTTATCGGCTACGCTTTATTAATCGAAGCGGTCATGTTGCTGGTGGAATTTTTGATTCATCACTATCAATAATACGGACATCAATCTGTTTATTATTTACACTAAATACCTCTTATCTCATTGTGCTCTCCGTAACTATTTAATGATTGACAAATGACGCCTTTACCATTAACTTTCACTTATAAGCGTGGTCTATAACCGCGAAGAAAGATAGGAATGATTATGGAACAAACAGTTAATGCAACCTTTAAGTTGAATTATAAACGTACTTTTCTTATTGGTTTTGCTTTTTTTGGTATTTTACTGCTCTGGCAAGTTTATGACTCCTGGTGCCCAACTCTATTAACAGAATTATTTATGGATGCTTTCAATACCGCGAGCAACGAAGATGTGCAATATCTTGTCGGTGTTGTCATGGCAATGGACAACCTCGCAGCGTTGATTTTACTGCCGATATTCGGCATTTTATCTGATAAAACGAATAGCAAAATTGGTAAACGGATGCCTTATATCATTATTGGAACATTCGTCTGCGCTGTCGCTTTTCCTTTTATCCCCGTTTTCTTTCATTACAATAATATGGTTGGTGTCATCGTCATGATGGCGATTGTTGTTATTTTTATGATGATGTATCGCAACCCCGCCGTTGCTTTAATGCCAGACTTAACTCCGAAGCCATTACGGTCTAAGGCTAACGGTGTCATCAACATCATGGGCTACATCGGTGGAGCTTTTGCTACCGTGGTTGGTATTTTCTTTGTTCTTAGTGAATATTTAGGGACTAAAATGATTACTGACGACGTTGGCCAACAAGTTCTCGCTCCATTCACATGGGCGCATAACAACATCTGGGCTCTTGAAGTTCCATTTTTATTAGCGTCAGTCTTAATGGTTATTTCGGTTGTGGTATTATTTTTTAACATCGATGAAAACAAAGTCAAAGCGGAAATCGCTGATGATTTAGAACTCGGAGAAAAGCTTTCCGCCACTGCTGATGAGGTTGATGATGATAAACCGATGAGTCGCGCTAATAGGATGATGCTCATTTTAATTCTTGCGGCCGTATTCTTTTGGTTTATGGCGGACAATGGAATTAGCACCTTTATGGGCAACTTTACTATTTACTATTTAAAAGCCTCAACTAGTTCACTGATGATCAATACAATAGTTGGGGGCGTTGGTTCCGTGTTAGGCTTTGGTTTAGGAGGAATGATTGCCGGCAAGTTTGGCCGTAAATGGACAGTTTTAGGAGGCTTAGGGTTGACTTTAGCATCTTATGCAGTTTGGATTGTTGGGATGTTCACCTTCTTAAGCGGCGCTGCTGGTGCTGGTAGCTTTCCTACTATCCTTTGGGTCATTTGGTTTATCAAAGGCTTTGGGATGTCCTTAGTCCATCTCAATTCTTTCCCAATGGTTGTCGAACTTTGTAACGCCAAAAAGATTGGCGCGTTCACCGGTTACTATTATGCTTCTTCCATGGCCGCACAAACGATTACTCCGATTGCGCTTGGATCATTATTATTAATTGATAATATTGACTGGGGCTTCCTACCGATATATGCTGCCATCTGTGTGATTGTGGCAATAATCATTTTTATGTTTGTTAAAAATGTTAATGTGAAAAAAACTGATATTTTAATTGGCGTGGACGCCTTTGGAGATGATATTTAATTTTGAAAGCATTAGCAATTTCCCATCGTGGTTGGCATGAAAAATATTATGAAAATACTCTCAATGCCTTTAAAGAAGCAGCCAAGATGGACTTTTATGGCATTGAAACTGATATTCATTTAACTAAAGATAATTACTGGATTGCTCACCATGACGC
>JAAZFO010000087.1 GCA_012511695.1 Erysipelotrichia bacterium
ACTTCAAACACCACTATGTCAAACAACAGTACTTGCCAGATGATTTAAAAGATGCTAAATATTATTTTCCCCAGAATAACAAAACGGAACAAGCTTTTGAAGAGTATTGGGCTAAAATAAACAAAAATAACGAGTAACTATGTTAAAAATACTAAAAAAATACTAAGAAAGAACTTATTTATGGACTCCTTAAAAACATTGATGGATAAAAAAGAATATGAATTAGTGATTAAACTCACGGAAAATAGTGAAGATTCGCTCGCGCTTTTTTATCGTATTACCGCTTTGATTGCCACCAATCAATCAGCACGCGCACTTGACGCTATTAAAGCAAAAAGAAAATTCATGAGTGAACACTTGGCTTTACTCGTTAAGATGCACATCGAATTGCTCTGTATTTTTGAAAAATTTGATGAGGCTTATGACGAATTAAAAATTTACCAAGAGTTGCCTTATGAAAATCAAGAAACCGAAGAATTATTAAAAGACATGAGTAAGTATATTCGCCAAGAGGAAAGGAAGCTCTATGCACGACGTGAAGTAGGTCAAGATGAAATCGTTAAAAACCTCCTTTCTAACGACGACAATGCTATATTAGCGGCCCTTGATAACATACGCAATTTACCACTCGAACCTTTTATCCCAACACTTGCCTCCATATTAAAAAACCATCCTCGGCAAGCTATTCGTAGTTTTACCTTATTTTTATTACTGGCGAAAAAATATGATAAACCGATAAACTTTTTGCACTTTGATAAGTTAATTAAAGTCGTGCCTTCACAATTAGATGAACCATTTACGGTTCCTGGCTTTAGTGATACGAAATTATTATCGATGGCTTTGCAAAACACCTTTCACGATCCGAGTGTCACCCAAAACGCGATACAGTTGATCTCTTCATATTTGATTTATATTTATCCGGATAAATTACTATTAGAACCTAAGGAAGTTATTGTCATCTTTGGGTATTTAGCCAAAGCTTATTTGGGCAGTGAAGACAATGATTTAGAAGCACTTTGTGCTAATTATCATCTCGACCCGATAAAAATTAGGAAAATCGCTCAGGAAATCAAAGAACGACTCAACGATTTTTAAGATGGACCGCCAAAACTAATTTTCTAGAGCCTTTTGCTTGTTATTTGCTTCGTGCACGTGCTATATTTATACACGCATGAAAATCGAAAAATCGAAAGGACACAAACCCTCATGGAAAGAAAAATCACCAAATTAGAAAACTGCCACGTAGAAGTCGTGGTCAATGTGGACAAAGACCTTTGGAAAAAAGCTCAGACTAAAGCTTTTAATAATCTTGCTAAAGATGTCAGCATCCCAGGCTTTCGCCCAGGAAAGGCTCCGATTAATTTACTTAAGGGGTCTATCGATCAAGGCAAAGTTTTCAACGATGCTGTTAATGACGTTTTAAACCCAGTCTATGAAGACATCCTTAAAGATGGAAGTCTTCGCCCAGTAACCCGGCCAACATTCGACGTCACTAAATTAACTGAAGATGAGTTGGAACTAAAAATTGTTCTCATCACCCATCCTGAAGTAACTGTCGACCAATATAAAGGCTTTGAAATCGGTAAAGAAGATCCTGAGGTCACTGATGCCGATATCGATGGAGCCATTGATGAACTGCGCAAGCAAAATTCGACATTTATCGTAAAAGATAGCCCTGCTGAATTGGGCGATATCGTCGTCATCGATTTTGAAGGCAAGCTTGACGGAGTAGCCTTTGATGGTGGAAAAGCAGAAAATCATGAATTAGAACTCGGTTCCAATTCTTTCATTCCTGGCTTTGAAGACCAATTAGTCGGTGTTACCACTGGCGCAAAGACTGATGTTAAAGTTACCTTTCCAGAAAACTATGGTGGAGCGGAACTCGCTGGTAAAGATGCCGTTTTCCATGTCCTAGTTCATGAGGTCAAGCACCGTCATTTACCAGAACTTGACGATGAATTTATTAAAAATTTAAACTTAGCTAATGTGACTAATTTTGACCAATTAAGAGAAAATCGTCGCCGGCAAATCGCCGAACAAAAATCCAAGACCGCAAAAGCTAATTACATTGATAAACTACTTGAAGAAATCAAGAAAGTTTCAACTTTTGATATCGCCACAGAAATCGTTGAAGAAGAAAAAGCTAATCGTCAGCAAAGCCTTGAAAACCAGTTAGCGCAATCCGGGCTCACCCTTGACCAATATCTTGAATTAACAAAAAAATCCCAAGAAGAATTAGATGCGGATTTAGCCCTTGAAGCGAAAAAAAGGTTAGAATCATATTTAGTGATGGAAAAAGTGGCTCAAGAAGAAAACATTTCTCTCACCGCAGAAGAAATTGAATTTGAACTCGCTAAATTAGCTGATCAATACCAGATAACGATTGACCAAGTGAAAGATGCCCTTGGTGAAAACATGGTTGGCTTTACCCAAAACTTATTAACACAAAGAATTGAAGACTTCTTGTTTGACAATAATAATTAAATTTTTATAATTAAATACTCACAACTGAGAAAGGAGATTAAATTATGAATGAAAGTGCACAAACATTATCATTACCTTTACTACCAACGCGTAGCTTTGTACTTTTTCCAGCGACTATTCAGCCGATTGAAGCCGGACG
>JAAZFO010000088.1 GCA_012511695.1 Erysipelotrichia bacterium
CTAAATAAAGGAGCTAGATTATGAGTGAAGATTGCAAACAAAGCTGTAGCAGTTGTACGGAAAACTGCGCGGAAAGACAAGAGGAGACAACAGACTTCTCCGAGAAATTACATGAGTTGAGTAAGATTAAAAAAGTTATCGGTGTGGTGAGTGGTAAAGGGGGAGTGGGCAAGTCGCTCGTGACTTCTTTGCTCGCTGTTACTATGAAAAGAATGGGCCACCATACGGCGATTCTTGATGCCGATGTGACCGGACCTTCTATTCCTAAAATCTTTGGGATTAAAGAAAAAGTCACCGGTAGTGAATTGGGTTTATTTCCTGTTAAAAGTAAAACTGGCGTTGATATTATGTCTGCTAATTTAATTTTAGAAAATGATACTGATCCAGTTGTTTGGAGAGGGCCGATTATCGCTGGCACAGTTAAGCAATTTTGGACTGATGTTATTTGGAACGATGTCGACTATATGTTCATCGATATGCCACCGGGAACTGGTGATGTTCCTTTGACAGTATTTCAATCTTTAGCTGTTGATGGGATTATCGTCGTCACATCGCCACAAGAACTCGTTTCTATGATCGTCTCTAAGGCCGTTAAGATGGCGGAGATGATGAATATCCCGATTATTGGTCTCGTTGAAAATATGTCTTATTTTAAGTGTCCTGATAACGATAAGAAATATCACATATTTGGTAAAAGCCATATTGAAGAAATTGCTGATAGGCATCACTTAAAGGTTCTTGCCAAACTACCGATCGATCCGAAAATTTCAGCGGCATGTGATCAGGGAAGAATTGAGTTTATTAAGGGCGATTGGCTTGAGGCAGTTGCGAAAGTCTTAGAAAAAATGGGGGAAACTAAAACTATGAAAATTGCAGTAGCAAGCGAAAATGGAATGGCCACAGAGCACTTTGGACATTGCAAAGAATTTAAAATTTTTGATACAGAAAACAATAAAATCGTTAAAAGTGAAACGATTGCCAACCCCGGTCACAAACCCGGATTTTTACCAAACTTCCTCGCTGATCGCGGTGTAAATGTCATCATCAGTGGTGGCATGGGCGGTGGTGCGGTTGACATTTTTAATGAAAGAAATGTCGAAGTTGTTGTCGGCGCATCTGGCGAAGCAAAAACAGTTGTTGAAGCTTATTTGCAAGGCTCTTTAAAGTCTACAGGTTCCGTTTGTCATCAACATCATCCGCATGAAGAAAGCGATGAATAAAAAAATACGTTTTCTTTTATAAATCAGGATATATGTTGTCATAAAATTATCGCAGGAAATAATTTTTGTGTTCATTTTTAAAACAAAATGATAAGGTATGATTTCCTAAGGAAACTATTATAAAATTATTAAAAGCTTTAAATGAAAACTAGGAGGATGAAAAGATGAGTAAAAATAAGACACTGGAAAACTTAATGACCGCTTTTGTTGGAGAGGCTGAGGCAAATAGGAAATATACAGCCTACGCTAGAAAAGCTGAAAAAGAGGGAAAGCTAAATGCCGCAAAGTTATTCAGAGCCGCAGCAGATGCTGAAACATTCCACGCCTTAAAACATTTTGAAGTAGCGGGGAAAATTCGTTCGACAGCAGAAAATCTACTCGACGGAGTCAAAGGAGAAACATACGAATATAAAGAGATGTATCCGCCATTTGTCAAGCAAGCTGAAGCAGACGGCAATAAAGCGGCTGTCATGTCTTTTACTTTTGCGATGAAAGCGGAAGAAGTCCACGCTAGACTTTATCAAGATGCCTTAGATAATCTTGACCAGACAGAAGAAATTTTTTATTATCTCTGCCCTCTCTGCGGAAACATTGAAAAGTTCCGGCCTGAAAAATGTAGCATTTGTGGCGTTTTAGGGGATAGATTTACAAAATATTAATTGCGACAACAAAAGATAAAATATCGTCAATTGTGATAAAAAAACGAGCCTTTACACGGGTTCGTTTTTTATGTAAAACTTACTCTTTTTAGTCTATTCCGAAATGACTTCTTTTTTTGCAATGATGTTTTGTTGGCTAAAAAAGTTTTCCAGGCCTTCTGGTAGAATCGGATCTTCTTGATTACTCGTAAACGTTATGCGCATTGTTTCGTTTGTCGTCAACACGGTGACTAAAACACTGGCCGCCTTAGAAGGACCGAGCATAAATTCAGCCCCTTCAATGTGCGACATCATTTCTTTTGGCCCTTTAAATATCCCTAAGTTTGATAAGGAAGTCGTCGCTGATGTATTTGCTCTAGCTTTATAAATTGCTCTAATGATTAATTTTTTTATGAGTAATGGGGTTAAGCGGATGCACAAACTTTTCCCAAGAGACGCGTTTGGCGCGATGTCAGCATAAAGTTTTTCGGGAACTAATGCTTCTTTCATAAATTGGTGTACGTTGGAAGCGATGGATTCAAATGTCAGGTTATCAAAAGGTGGAATAATTTCGGGTTGGATAAACCATGAACAATTTCTAACGGCTTGCGTTGGAAAAAATTGTCTCATGTCAACTGGCACAGTGACACGGACCGGAAGCTTTTTATTCGGATTGTCCTCGGTTTGTTTTTTATAGCTGATATAAAGTAATGCCGCGGTCAAATATTGGGTGACGCTAACACCTATTGCTTTAGCTTTATTTTGTATTTCCTTAGCGAGAACAATATAAGTGATCAAACGTTTGGTTTGGGCGTTTTTTTGTCCGCGCGAGAAGTGATAAGCCGTCCCTTGAGTTCTTGCTTTTTTGGCCTTAGGCAGTGGCATTTCTTTAAAGGCGTCAACCATCTCTTCTTTTTGAGGTCCTTTTTTTAAGTCAAGAATGCCTTCCTTGCACGGAATGTTTATGCCACACAACCGCAGATATTCGGCGACGAGTGTTTTTAAAAATACCATCGCTCCTGAACCATCTGTCACGGCGTGAAAAAACTCAACCGCTATGCGTTTGTCGGTATAAAGTATTCTTAATAAGTGGGCATGTTTTCTGCGCCATTTAATGGGGGCACAAGGAAAACCTTTATCGGGTTTGACAATTAATCGTTTTGGATTTTCTTTTAAGCGATAACAAAATATACCACTGCGCACTTGAGCGTTCATTATAGGAAATCGGGGCAAGACGGCATCGGCCGCTTTTTGAAGCAAGGCCGGATTAATTTTTCTTTTCAATACCGCTGCTACTCTGAGCAGTGCGCTCCATTTCGCTGTACTGACTAAAAGATAAATCTTCGCCGCATCATCGAGATGAAACCATTGTTTTTTTAAAAGATGATTTCGGGGTGGTTTTGGAGATGACATTGTTACGCCTCCTTGTTAATGTGTGCGGATGTTAGACAGCTGTTTCATTACTTTTATTCAATAGTTGCAATGAATCGAAAATACATTACAAACGACAATAGAGCAAAAGCGACGCCAGTCATTGATAAAGCCCATGAGATCGGAGCAGAAAGAAAAGGAAAAATAACGTGCACAATTGTGACGACAAACAAAACAAACGTGCAAGCTTTCCCATACCACTGAGCACTTTTAACACTTGTTTTCTTTGTGAACAGATAAAATAGCAGGAGAATTAATTCTTTAATAATTTGGATTGATAACAAAACTCGCATCGAGATAAAACGCACAGATAAACAACCTACAAACGAAACTTGTGTCAATTTGTCTGCTACGGGATCAAGAACTTTGCCTAGTTTGGTAACCATATTAAATTTACGAGCGATATAGCCATCAAGAACATCCATCATACTTGCAATAACAATGACCACGCCAGACATTATAAAATCTTCTTGGAAACAATATAACCAAATGAAAATAGGAATTAAGCATATCCTCACAAATGATAGGATATTTGGTAGAGTTAGTACTTTTCGTCCTATTTCCTGCTTATTGCTTCCATTATCAATATTCATTTTCAATTATCCTTTTGGCAGCTAATGTTGCCGCTTAAAAAATCGCTTATGTTATTTTAACATATAATCGCTTATTTTTTAACTAATTCAAGGCCAAATCCTTAGTGGTATACAGATATGTTCGTTCCACACCAATTTTCATATAGTTTTTATATCTAGAGTGATGTTTTGTGGGGCTTAGCTATCTAAAGCTCAACTGTGTAAAAAATATTGCTTTAGTAGTAATTTATGTCGCCACGCTTTACGCCGCTTTCTAAGCGTTGATAAAAATCGGTATTTTAAGTATATTGTTAGTGATAGTGTGGAGAAAATATGCAATGAATAAAAGACTTATTACTGCTTTTTTATTTTTGGTTGTCTTAGTCGTCCCGAGTTGTCAACAAACACATAGTAGTTCACATAGTTCACATAGTTCACATAGTTCACATAGTTCACATAGTTCACATAGTGAAAGTAGTGCGAGCGCAACCTTTGATTCTAAAAAATCTTATCTTTCCGATTCTTCATTTTTTGATGAATCTTCTAGTAGTTCTTCTAGCTCAAGCTCAGTTGATCCTAATATTGACCCTGATGATTTATGGGAAGAAAAGACTACCGGAGAAGACGGTATTGATGAAAATTTACCCCCTAAGAGTGGGCCTATTTATAATAAATATGATTATCGTCCAATTATCGGCACAAAAATTCCAGAAATTACTGTTACATTAAGTTATGACGCAGCCATTAATGGTATCCCAAAGTTAGAGCAAACATACTTAACAACGGGGAGCCGCTTGAATAAAGGCGACTACTACGATTGTTCCGTCAGTGTGACTAACTATGATGAATATGATTTGAATATTATCGATAAAAACTGCAAGATTAAAGTCCGCGGCAATTATACTGCTAACTATTCCAAAAAGCCTTTTCGTTTAAAATTTGAAAAAAAGACTAATATGCCTGGCTTTGTCGGTAGATTTAAAAATTGGGTTTTGTTAGCCGATGTAAAAGATCAATCACTCCAAAGAAATGCTCTTTCTTTTTATATGGGGAAAATGATTTTAGGGACTGATGGTTATTATTGCAGCAACTTCAGACCTGTAGAATTATATTTTATCGATGGCACTGGCGCGCGCCGCTACTGGGGTGCTTATTTACTAGCAGAGCAACAAGAGGTCAAGCCTGGTCGTCTTGAGGTTACTGATGTCGGTGGTATTCCTGGAGAAGATGGAATTGCGGGAACTTATACTGGAACAGATATCGGTTACTTTTTTGAATTCGATGCTTATTATAATGAGCAAGGCCCCAATGACCCAACTTTTACCATTGATTATTACAACGGTAGTTATCGCAAATTTCAAGGCGGAAGTAGCACGATTACCCCGACACAAAAAGGTTATACGATGAAAGGCGACTTAAGTGCCGGCGATCACTCCTTACAATTGGCTTTTATTAAATCATATGTAGAAAAAATCTATCGCATTATTTATGAAGCGACTTACAATGAGACCGCTTATGTTTTCAATGAAGAATATACCGCTATTTCTTTAAGTACGGAAATAACTGCGCGCGAAGCTATTGAGCGCGTCATTGATATCAATTCCTTAGTCGGCACTTATCTTTATTCAGAAATTGTTTGTGATCCAGATATCGCTTGGTCGAGTTTTTATATGGACGTAGATTTTGGCTTTAGAGCTAAAGATAGTTTATTGCGCTTTCAAGCGCCGTGGGATTTCGACAGTAGTTGCGCGGTTAAAAAAGGATATTCCAGTAGTGGAACTGGCTATTATGCCGCTACTTCTTCTAATCCTTGGCTCGGAGTCATTGTCAACAATGAGTGGTTTATGGATTTAGTTAAAGCGAAATATCAAGAATTATATAGTTATGATTTCCTTAAAGACTTCGTCGAATACTTAGAAAATACTGCGAACAACCCCATTTATGAAGCGATGTATCAACGAAACACCACACGGTGGGGGACTAGTGATACGACCGGCGAAGTTCGCGATGAATTAAAAGGTTTCACCACCCAAAAACAACACGCAAATTGGTTACAAAATTGGCTTCATGCTCGTCTTAATTGGCTAAGTGGCACTTGGCTAGATGGTTATGATGTCGTCACGCATCAAAAATTGGCTCCTGGAAACTTTGAACTTTCCGTAGGCAATATCGCCTTAAAAACAAACGGGACAAAATATCGTTTTGAAGCCGAAGACGCTATTTATACTTCCCCTATCGCTGCTAGGGTAAATCGCCCAGATACGAATGCTTCAAACGATAGCTATCTCGGTGATATCGCTGGTGGTAGTGGTAAGACCATCACTTTTAAGGTAACAGCCACTCAGAGTAAACAGTGCTATTTAGTAGCGTGTGTTTCTGCTAAGGATACTGACATACCTTTTACCGATATGTTTACTATTACCGTTAATGCAAAGCCATTGTTGTTTAGAAATATCATCGTGCCAGCGGTTGCGGTTTTAACTTGGCACGATTGGCTAGAAATCGATATTTATTCTTTTTGGTTAGAGCCTGGGGAAAATGACATCTTCTTTATTTCTGGAAGCAATAGTACAAACTTCGATTATATTGATCTATATTCTAAAGATAGTTTAACTTTTTAAGATTGGATTAACATATTGTAAAAAAGCAATTTACACTAAGTAGACACTATCGAGGAAAGCTTTGCGTTCAGTTAACCAATTTATTAAATGGTTGGCGGCATCAAGATGACTTTCAAAAGTGGTGGCAATTTGTGGAGTAAATTTCGGCACGAGCGTTCCTAGATTTGACCATCTCTGATAATTGTGAGCAAATTCATTAGCAAAAGCTCTTGTTTCATAATCGAGATAAGTTATTAATTTTTCGATAATTTTTGAGTGATTAAAAAGGGCATAATACTTTTTAATCATCGCACTAAAGAAGTCTGTATTAGCTAATAAACCGAACCACGGATTAAAGCGAAAAGAATCAAAAGCAACAGAACAAAATAGGCCAGTAGAAGCACCGATGGCTTCGGTAGTGACATTCCCACTACTCCAGTCAAAATCCCACGGAGCACCAAAGGTGAGGCGCGGATATTTACTATTTCTTGAAAAGTCAACAAACATAAAGAATGAAGAAAAACCAACATCAAGATTTTTCATCAGTTCATTTAATAAATATACTTTAAATAATGAATCTAAATCAATCATGGTGTCGATGGCTTCATAAGCAGTAGCATGCGGCGAAGGTATAAGTTCAAAATTATCATCAAGAATATTAGCTGTTTTGGTCGTGACTAATAAATAAAATGCACGATAAAGATTAGTGAGATATTTTTTGATGTATTGTGCCTGCGACGCTCTATCAAAGATGTTCGATTTTATCGAGTAATTTTTCCTTCCATAAACAACGCCATTATAAGAATCAAAAGGATTGCCGACATCGAAAAAATATTCCTCTTTAGTGGCGTAGCCGTCTAGTTCCAATAAATAACCTACGTCTGTGCCTTTATAACCATCCTTAGGTTCGGCAACATTAATCCGGCCTTTGTTGACTTGCTGCTGCTCAAGTAACAAATAAACACCGCGATATTCATCGTTAATGTAAAGATTAATATGTTGATAACTCGAAGCATAATTTTCTGAATAATTTAACAAAGCATTGCCGAGATATAACGCACTGATGGTGCGCAACATTGATTGATCAGAATATTCAGCGAGCAATACCCAACTCTTCGCTTTCAGATCGCCGTTTAAACCCAACATCGACCTCTTAGTGTCGAATTTAATGCGCAAGCCCTTCTTTTCGTAAGTCAAAGAACCATTTCCTCTGACACGGATGCCACCAGGAGCATTATTTATTTGGTATTTATCTGGACAATTGGAAGTGGACAAGACCATTTCGGTATAATTTTCTTTATCATCTTCGGCAATTTCAACACCATGTGTGTCCACAAAAATATTTGAAAATCCTTTGTTTTCGACGACTGTAATAAAAGCAGTGTCGCGTTTAAGAAATTGGTGATTAGGGCCGTAATAATTAGCGACAGCTTGTCTTTGGCCGATTTCTTTTAAAACGTTATTTTCATATTCAATAGTGACGTCTAATGGAATCAAGCCTTGGACAGTTAAAGTGTGAGCAGCGCCATCATAGACAAAAGTTTGATCTTCAAAAGCGCATTCATCAAGGGAGAAAGTATCCTCAGTTTTAATAAGGTTACAAGTCCTGCACCGAAAGACATCTTTACCATTTTCAAGAGCGGTTGCTGGAAGAGTGTTGACATAAGCAAAGTCATGGGTTTCGCACACATAACCACTCGGTAATCGAGTCGATGACTGTGTTGGTTGAGGGCTATTTGAAAAATGCAAAAAAGATGATGTTCCCAAGTTAGCACAACTGGAAACGACCAAGAGCGCTACTAGTCCAACTAGTCCAATAATCGTTTTATATTTTTTGTTCATAGGCCAGTAATAGAGTTCATAAATAAATATTTATAAGTCAGTTTCATTTAAATATAAAAATAGTAAAAATGCCACTACAAGATGTTTGATACGGCCGATAAAAAGTGTAAAAAAACATTAATTAAGAAAATGTTTTTACTAAAGTTTTGTGATGGTTTTTTTATCTTACAACTATTTAAAATTCATTCTCAACTAATCAAGTTTGATATAACGGTTTTTTTCGTATTGCTCGACTTCCATACTTCGATTTAACATCGTTTCATAAATTTGATCACGGAGTTTTGTGCGCGAGGCTTTGCGATCAAGATTTAAGTCTGGATAAAAGGGACCGTCCACATGGGTAATTAGTTTGTACCTTTGCTTGTGAGGAACGAAAGTATTAGTTACACAAATGGTAGGGCAATTCATCGTTACTGGGTATCCAAAAGAAGCGTCTTTAAAATTTCTAATCTTGGTGTAGTAAGGCCAGATGTGCGCTTCTGGATAAATGGTAATCGTTTCTCCTTTTTCAATTTTGTGCTTTATTGCTTCCAGGAAACGACGTGCGCCCTTAAGGGTCGAAGGCAAAGGAAGAGCACCAAGCATGGCGACAATAGTTTTAATGCCAAAGATGGAAAAGGCTTCTGGACCAGCAATAATATTATTTTTTTGTTTGAACAACAGGCTAGGAGTGTAGACGTCTCCTATATCTAAAGTGTGATTGGCGTAAATAAAGGCTCCTTTAATTTCTTTTTTATCAACTGTTAGATGGTTAACAATTTTTTGTTTATAAATAGCTTTGTTTGTCACTTTTGCCACTGGTCTAGCGACGAGGTTATACAATAAAAATTGGACGGTGTTATAAAACGGACACCGACGAATATACCGATAATTAGCCGGAATTTTCTTAGCGGTAATACCGTGATTAGCAAAATCATCATTTAACTCATCTTTATAGTAATAAATTTTTTTCGGTGTATAGTTTTCTTCGCGTGTATAGGTCTGTAACATATCACGCATTTGTTTAAGGCATACATCTTGGGCAAAATTAGAGGCGTAATCCAAATAATCGCGCGAAGCTTTTTCTTTTTCTGCTGGATGCTCAATCCAATAGTCAATGCGATCGGCTAAATCTTGGGCGCAATGATGTTTAAATAAGTTTTTATCACTTAAAGCAAAAGCATTAGTCGCACTTTTCTCCGAATCAGAAATAACGGGAACAAGTCCGCACTTAATAGCCTCCAAACAAGCAATAGCTTCAATCTCGGCAGTTGAAGGGTGGACATATAGATCACATTGGTTAATCGTATCAATTAGTTCTTCGCGTGGAAAAAATTGTATAATCGCTGGTTCAAGTCGCAATTTACTAATCTTTTCAATAATTTGTCTTTTACGCGGTCCTTGGCCTGCAAAAATTAAACGAATTTGATCGCGATATTTACTCTTTGCTACTGCTTTGATTAATAAGTGGTGTGATTTTTCTTTCGATAAACGGCCGATAAATAAAATATTAAACTTTTCGTCATACGGGGGAATACGCGCAATTTCTTTTTTTATATATTGCTCATTAACACCATTAGAGATGACATAGCCATTAGTTTTTCTTTTAATAGTTTTTTCAAAAATATCTCTGATAAATTGGGTTGGATAATGAATGGCGTTGACGTGACGATATAAATTTCTATAAAAGTGTTTATAAACTAAGCGATTGATGATTTTTGAATGCATCGCGTTAAAAAGGTGAGCGGTGAAATTTTCTGCTTGGCAATGAAAGCCAGCCGTTACGGGTATACCGCGTTTTCGCGCCATTTGCGCTACTTTTACACCAGCCGGGAACGGAATCATGACGTGAACTATATCAACGCCCTGTAA
>JAAZFO010000089.1 GCA_012511695.1 Erysipelotrichia bacterium
AAGTGTATGCTCTAAGAAATTGGAACATTGATAGCGAACTAACTAAAATCCATTTTATCTTGACTAATGGCGCTTCTATAGTTGGTGTTTTAGCTACCGGCTTTGGTTTATTAATTATGGCCGCGAATGGCGGGGCATTTGAGATGATAGCATATGGCGTTCGAAGATTTTTCTCTTTGTTTCAAAAAGATGTCAATAAAGTGAAGTTTAAGACTTTTTATGACTACCATGTTTATAATGCTTCTAAACCGAAACAACCTTTTATGTTTTTGGTGGTAGTCGGCTTAGTCTTCCTCGCTTTAGCGACCCTTTTCTATTTGATTTACTTTTTTAATTACGTTCCTGCTAACGGGTAGATTTTTAATTTTACTAAGCCATCTAATCGCGACATCATTAGAAATTTATAGGTTAAATAATGATGTGGTTTTTTTATGTGAAATAAAGTTTTCTTTACACATCGCTTTGAGCGATGATGAAATATTTTTTGCGATTAGTCTGTCACGTAACCATTATTGATAAATTAATCAATAAATTGAGACTTTACTAAAAACAAGGTATTATTAAAAAAACAATTGTTATCAAAGGAGAACTTAATGAATTTTAAACGTTTATCTATGTGCCTACTACTATCTTTGAGCTTGTTGAGCAGTTGCGAAATGGGTAGCGATAACGGAAATGATAAACCAGGCGATGCTTTTATTGTCACTTGGCAAAATCATGATGGCGCAGTACTGGAAATTGATGAAAATGTCGCCTTTGATACTATCCCTACTTATGATGGTGACTTACCCACAAAAGTTAACGACGGACAATTTGTCTATACCTTTTCTGGCTGGTCTCCTGAAATAACGAGTGCGGTTGAAGACATCACTTATGTAGCGCAATTTCAATCGACTAGTATTAATCACAATGAGTTGTTGAATTTTGTAGAGCGCGCAACTGATGTCGTCATTACTGGTTTAAATAGTGATAATTACACGATTGTAAATTTACCGAATACCCTCAGTGGTAAACCCGTGACTGCCATCAGTGATGGGGCTTTTGTTGATCAAATCCATTTAAGTTCAATTATTATTCCTGAAGGAGTGTCCAGTGTTGGCGATCATGCTTTTGACGGCTGTGTTGAATTAGTTTCAGCCACCCTTCCTAATAGTGTGACGGCAATCGGCGACAATGCTTTTGCTAATTGTTCTAGCTTGTCAGCAATTGATATTCCTGAAAATATCACTGTCCTCGGTAATAATATATTTGCTAATTGCAAAAATCTTGCACAAATTACGCTACCTGAAGGTTTAGAAATAATCGGCACTAGTGCATTTTATGCGTGCCCCTCTTTAGTGGCGATTGAAATGCCCTTAAGCGTCCATTCAATTGGCGCTCGCGCGTTTTATAGTTGCGTTAAATTGGTAACGCTCACTATTCCTAACGGCGTCACTTCTATTGGTGAATTTATGTTTTCTAATTGCCTAGAGTTAAGAACGATCACTCTTCCTAATAATTTGCTATTACTAGGGAGCAGTGCTTTTTCTAATTGCCCTAGTTTAGAAGAAATTACGATTCCTAACGGCGTTACCACTATTGAAAACTATACATTCTCAAATTGCACTAGCTTGGAAAGCGTTACCATCGCTCAAAGTGTGGTCGCTATTGGTAAAAAAGCTTTTTCTGGCTGTACTAATCTCGCTGCTATCCTCTTGCCAGAAGGGGTTAAAACTATTGGCGAAAGTGCTTTCTCAAATTGCTCTAATCTCGCTTCTATTACTATTCCAAATACTATTATTTCCTTGAGCGCTAATATTTTTTATGGTTGTTCGAGCTTAGTTTATAATGTCGACGACAATAATGTCGCTTATCTCGGTAATGACACGACTCCTTATTTAATTCTAATCAAAGCCCAAGACGAAACGATTGCGACTTGCACCATTAAAAATACGACGCTAATTATTTACCAAAATGCCTTTTCCCTTTGTGGAGATCTCGTCTCTATTACTATTCCTAATAGTGTGACGACCATCGGTGACAATGCCTTTTCTTTGTGCGCGAGTCTGGCTACGATATTCATTCCTAATAGTGTTGTTTCCCTTGGTGAATACGCCTTTGCTCATTGCGTGAGTTTAACGACAGTAACAATTCCAAATAGTGTGACGACGATTGGAACAAGAGCTTTTTATAATTGCACTAGCTTAGTTGAGGTTTATATACCTAGTAGTGTTACCATCATTGGAAATTATGCTTTTAATTGTAATAGTGTTGATCTCACTATTTATTGTGAACTAGATTATCGTCACAATGATTGGAGTTATTCCTGGAGTTATAATAATAACGATTATGAAGTGGTGTGGAATTATCAATTTCCACCTTCGCCTTAATTTATTTTTAAGTTAGGTAGCAAAAAAGCTTTTTGTTAATACAAACTATTTGTTCAAATGTTAAATAAAAAAACAGGAACCTTTATCGATTCCTGTTTTTAAAGTCTTTTTTATGACTTGATGTTAATTATTTTTCCTTTTTGCTTTTAAAAACTATGTAGCCAACACTTAGTAAAGCAGTCATAGCTAATAAGGAAAGACTAGTTGTAATTGAGCCACCACACCCTCTGTTAATTTTTCCTGGGTCAGTTATTGAACTATCCACAGGAGCGCTACTCGTAACGACGTCACTAAAGGCGCTAATTGAAGAGGATGAGGAAACTATTGATGAGGAAATGCTACTCGTAGCGGGTTTACTACTCGAAGATGATGGTGCAGAACTAGAAGATGATGGTGCAGAACTAGAAGACGGTGCCGGAACAGAAGAGCTCGGCGCAGAACTTGAAGACGGCACTGGAACAGAAGAGCTCGGCGCAGAACTACTGGAAGAACTGGTCGGTATTTGCCCACCTTTTTCGTAGACTATCACTTCAATGGTGGCATTTTTACCACCATAATTAATCGTGACAGTTTGATGCCCAATCTTATTAGTATTAAAGCCCATTACCCGATAATCAGTAATGACCGCACTCGTGTTATCGCTATAGTTAGCGGTGAAAATAAAGCCGCTTAAGTCTAAGGCTTCACCTTCTTCATAATACAATTTACCAACCTTCGTTACGGAAAGAGAGGTAACGGACGCTTTTAAGACAGTAATCGCAAAGTTAACGCTGAATTCCTCATAGTTTACGGTGACGATTTTGCCTCCTGGAGTCGAAGTATCGACTGCTGCAACTGTATAGTTTTCAATGACAGCAACCTTATTAGTATTCGTCAAAGATTTGATGACCAAACCACTTAAATCAATGTCTTCATTGAGTTCATAAACGGTTTTTGTCGGTAAACTCTCAATGACGATCGCGTTGATGGCTTCTGCAACGACACTAATATTAAATATCGCTGTTTTGTCTTTATAAGAAATAGTGACTTCTTTATTGCCTGGACTCGTCATATCGACCTCACCTAAAGCATAGTCAAAGAGTTCAACAGTGGAATTATTACTATATTTGCCTGTGACTAATAAACCAGTTAAATCCAAGGGTTCATCAACTGCATAAATAGTTTTGTTAGGGGGAGTGATTTGTAAAGAGCTCAAAGTAATGGCATCTCCTAAAACCACATCAAAACGACTATTAACAGTGAGGAATCTAATGGCCTGATTGTAAACCGTATAAGGAGTTTCAATGCCGACGTTTGCGGAATCATAGTCTAAGACCGTCACCTTGTGAGGGTCGTAACCCTCAGGAATATTTAAAGTGACGTACTTATCACCACTAATAAATGCCGTTGAATTATAACGATAATAAGTAAGAGCATAAGAAAGCGTATCGCCATCAACAGATTTATCGACAGTGAAATTATTTGCCGATGATAGGGCTAGATTAGCAACTATTAGTCCATCGGGATCATCGAAGTGAGCGATAGCATTGACATTGCCAGCAATGAGGCCAAAGCCACTAAAGAAGATACGACCATTTTTGATTTCGCGTTCATGGATATCAGCGTAATAGCCGAGTTCATCTTTTTGAGGATCAAGAACTGTTGTGGAGCCGACTCTGACCGGACCCATGACTGTACCTTGAAAGCGCACTCTTAGGTATTCACCTTTAGCGGATACAGAGGCGATGGTTGGCGAACCGTTATCGATGACTAAATCATAAGTTTTGATTTGGTGACTACCGTCGCTGAGGACATAATCAAACTGTAATTCATATTCGCCATCTGGATAATTATCACCAGTATCTTGATCGAATAAACCAAGAATCGTATAGGCGCGGTGCCCAGTAATACCATTAGATAAATATTTATCTAGGCTAAATGATTTTGCTAAAGCGAAATAATCGTCTTTGCCCCACAGTGTATCAAACATGTGATCGCGCAAGATGACTTCGTTATTAGACTTTTTGGTAATAGTTAAGTCATTAGTTTGTACTGAACGCATGACATATTGTTGGACAATGATAGTATTAGCATTATTGTTATTTTGTGAGTACAAGGTATGACGACCATTAGCGTTTTTAGTACTTTTAATGTTGCTAAAGCCGAGATTATTTGATCCTTTAATACTCGTCAAACTACCCTTGTTGTATAACCAGTCAGAAAAAGGAGAAACGTAATCATCATCTACTTCTTCATCATCGAAGAAGGAGCGGTCAAAATAACCAACCGCCATATCAGAAGAGAAATCACCTTTATCAAAGCCCATGATACGCATGATGTTATTAACTAAGGCTGATGGATAAGTTTTACCCGGCTCTTTTTCAAAGTTGAATGGCTCAACCGCCAGAGCTTGAGAAACATCGCCATAATAACCAAGAAACGGAATAGATAACCTCGGATCTTCATCGTTAGTTAAAACGACATAACCTTCAATTGGACAAGCGGTTTCAAAATGCTCGTCAATATATTGTTTGGTAGCAGAGGCTAAGGTGATGGTATCTAAATCAATGGTGCTCGTACCAGTGGGAATGTTGACGACTGTTGCCACTTCAGCAATTAAAGTATTCGTCATTGCTTGGAGTTTGACATTATCAATGGAAGGTGATTCTTTTGAGGAGTCGTGTCTATCAAAACGATAAACGGAGGGGCGATAAATTTTTACTTTGGTATTAAATGTTTTAGCTTCGCCTTCATTGTGAGCGACGAAAGATAACTTGATAACACCATCGGCGATATCGACATTATTTTTTAATTCAATTTTAGCTTTGCCAGAATTTTCAACTCCTTCTAAATAAATTTTAGAATCCAAAGCGGCTTTGACATTGACCATGCCCGCTCCTTGGACGCGAACTGAGGCATCAAGACCATATTGGTCGCTCATCTGTTCAGCAGTCGACATTGTGCGCGCATTAATGGAGGCGAGATATCCTTCGTCAATGACGAGTTTGCCTGCTTGTTCAATAGTGTGCTCACTTAATAATAAGGCCATCGCTCCAGTATAGTTTGGCGCTGACATTGAAGTGCCAGACCAATAATCATAAGTGTCGGTGGCGGTAGGGATAATTTCATAAGCATCATTTTCACTTACTGCTCCCTTAATCAAATGTCCAGGAGCAGAAATTTCGGGTTTGATGCGATAATCATAAGTGGCGCCATCGCTGGAGAAAGTAGCCATTTGTCTCGCATTTAGATTATTGACATAGACATCAGAAACAAGTGATAACTGACCGGTTCCTGCATCGAAAATATCGCGATCTTCATAGGCGATTAAAACGACCGGAATTTCAGGAGTAATATCATTACCTTCGGCATCAGTGCCAAAGCTCATACTGACGGCTTCGGAAGAATTGTTAATAATACAAATGGCT
>JAAZFO010000090.1 GCA_012511695.1 Erysipelotrichia bacterium
ATTGAAAGAGAACAACGGCGTAGTGCCCGCTTAAGTGCTTTAAAGAAAAAGTCGGTTGTCGTTGATGAACAACCCGCCATTGAAGTGGAACCAGCTACTGAGTCTAACGAAGCAAAAGCTGAATAGGTGAAAATAAAAAACTCGTTAGTGATCAACGGGTTTTTTTATTAGTGTTTTTTACTTAAATTCTTAAGTTCTTCCCTTCCTTTTAAATCATATCTCCGGCACCCATATAAAAAATAAGAATTGACCATTAAATCGAGATAATTACTACCGCTATTATATGAAATTATTTGCCCATTTGAACGCATGGTATTATAAATTTTTTTTCGCAAAAAAATATACTATACAAGTTATCTGCTAGTCACTTTTTTGTTTACATAAAATTATGTAAAAATTATAAAAAATTGCAATGCCTGACGCTTTGTGATATTCAAGAATTAACCATACATAGAATTTATTTTGGTGGACATGTTACATGTCAGGAGGTTATTTTGAAAAAATTAAGACAAGGATTTTTGCTTTTAATTTTCTGCACCTTTACCTTTACGATGTCTTCTTGTAGTTGGGGTGGCGGAAATAAAGACGATAGTCCAGGCGTTGTCCTAAGCGCGGATATGTTTGAGGGTTATCGCGCAAATTTAGATGGCGCTACTGCCTTAGGAATTGTTAAAAAAGAACTTGCGGTGGAGTTAGCGCCCACGGAGCGTGCTGTCCAGCGGCGTATTGCTTTTGCAAATGAAAATAAAACCAAAAATAAACTCATAGTTTTTTCTGATGATGTTCAAGCGGAAGTGGTCTTTGAAAAAGAAACACCAGAAGATGGAAAAATTATATTAAATCAAGACAATATAAATGCACAATTTGATAAACTCCATATCACAGAAGATTATATATTTTTTACATTAACTGTTAATTCCATAACACCTAGAGAAGAAGGGGATATGGAATATGACGAAATCGACTATGTGTGCGACACCTTTAACCAAAGCTTTTTAATCGATAGGCAAACATTTAATATATACTCTCTTGCCGAGTTGCCCCATATTGATAAAATAGATGGAAATATATTTAGAACTTCGGAAGATTCTGGGCACGGACCTATAAGGTATACAT
Organism: Erysipelotrichia bacterium; assembly: GCA_012511695.1. GTDB lineage: Bacteria > Bacillota_I > Bacilli_A > RFN20 > CAG-826 > RUG14515. The sequence continues at coordinate 1,117 of JAAZFO010000090.1, forward strand.
TTTACGAGGTGACAATCGAAGAAAATCAAATTAAGTTTAGGGATTTAGTACCTAATAAAAACATAAATCCATTTGCGGTATATGTAAACAAACAAGGGACACTTTTTGTTAAAACCGATACCACAAATCAAATTACAGACACTGTCGTTTATGTGACTGACACCTCTGATATATATGATGGTTTTTTCCACACAATGGGGGACGATGGACAATTTTACCGAGTGCAAACCGTCAGCGACATCAGTGCCATTTGGGTTTTTAACGATGCGATCGGAGATTGGGATATCCCTAATCAAGATGATGTTTTTGCTATCCCTGGGATGTGCTTGTTTAAAAATGACGTTATCTACGCTTCGCTTGGAGGCAACTATAGAATCTACAAACCTAAGATAGTAAACGGCGTGCTGACGACAGACTATGCAAAAGAAGGGATAAGTGATCCTCACGCTGAGGGTATCGTACACTGGGCGGCAAAATGCTTAATAGTTCAGGAAAATATCTACTGTTATGATCTTATTGGCAAGGTAACTGTCTACGTTACTGATACTTATGAAAACTCATTAATTGCCCAGGAAATAACTATCAGCGGTATTACGTCTATTGAGGCGATTGCTGATGAGATTTTTGTCACTAAAGAAGAGTTTGACGGGACAAAAAAATATAGGCTATATGTTGAAGATAATGAGCCAAAATACGAACTAATGATCGATATAACTTACGACGAAAATGTTATAGTGATTAAACCCTTATAGGCGTTTTTACTAAAAGTTTAAATAAAAATTTTTAAAAAGTGGCTGACTGAAGAAAGCTGAGTCTACCCTTTATGGTGTGAAAACGTTTTGGTCTCACTATTTAAAAAAACTAAGCGAACAAAAAAGCCGTAATTAACGGCTAAATAGGGATAAAACACAGCAGGAAGAACGATATCTTCGTTATTTTGTGTTTTTTGTGGCGGAGGAACAGGGATTTGAACCCTGGCACACTGTGACATGTCTACGAGCTTTCCAAGCCCGCCCCTTCAGCCTCTTGGGTATTCCTCCGTAGGACTTTCGATTATTATAACGGCGAATAGTATTATAACAAAATAATTCATATAGTCACTCTTTATTTAACAAAAATTTTTATCTACAATAAAGGTATGCGATCATTTATTATTCACAAAAGTGAGGAAGGGCAAAGTTTAGAAAAGTATCTCCAGCGACTCCTTCCAGCCGCTCCTTTATCTTTTATTTATAAAATTTTGCGAAAGAAAGATGTGAAAGTTAATGGCAGAGCCCAGGATAAAAAATATCGTTTAAA
>JAAZFO010000091.1 GCA_012511695.1 Erysipelotrichia bacterium
ATAATTCATAAAAAACTCCTTAAGTATTTATGAATTAAGAATACGAAATAATGAACTGAAGTGAGTAAAACTATTAAATTGAGCGTGGAATTTAAAAAAAGTGTCCACGCTGTATTTAACAGCGCCCTTAAATGCAGTCAGCTGTTTTTTGTTGCTTAAATGTGTCATTGGTCTAACAATAAAAAACTACAAACTAATGCGCTAAAACTAAAACATAAAGGCGTAACTTCACCTTAAATTGTGGTGTTAAAATTAAATTATTAATATTTCAAATCAAACTTGGAATCAAAATAAATACTCACAGAAAATACGGAAACAGTTTATACTTTCTGCTTCAAATAACGCCACTTTCATAAGCATTCTTTTAATTATTGTTTTAGTCTTGGTGGTTAGACTTTTGAATACTGATTGTGACCACAAATAATTTTATTGAATATCTACTTTTTTAGCGGTTCACAATGAACAAACTATTGTTGTTAATAGACTTCTTTGTTAAACATTAATAAAAGCTCCAGACGGAGCTTTTATAGTTAAGTTTTAAACGATTAATTATGCTTTATAAAGACCGTGCAAATTGCAGTGTTCGTATACCGCTACTACTTCTTCACCGTCCAATAAGGCGAATTGTACCATTGGCTTATCGCCTGGGTTTAATAGTTTTCTTTGTTTGCCTAGATTGGTTTCCATAGCAACCCATTCAATATAATGCTCATCGATCATTGGGTGATCAACCGCACCAATTTCAACGGTAACAATTTTATCTTTGACTTCGTAAACGGGCACGTGTTTTTCATAGGCACCATCACTAGTGCCAGCTACCATTTCTTTCATTGGCTCTCCACAACAAATGGTGGGACAAGTTGGGCAATCATTAACCATTGCAATAATTTTGCCGCACACACTACATCTTAAGAACTTCATAATATTTCTCCTTTTCTTCATTATATATGGCGTTAATAATGTTAAGCAATATGATTGAATTGTTAGAAACAACGTTTGGTCTTTAATTTATAACATTGTTCTGGATTATCGCTTTGTTGGCAGTGATAACATAATTCGTTATGCATAAAGGTGCCCGCGAAAAATTCATCTAAATTATTAATAGTCGTTTCTGCAATATTATCTAAAGCTTCAATCGTTAAAAACGCTTGGTGGGAAGTGACAATCACATTCGGCATAGAAATTAATAACGCTAAGATGTCGTCGTCGATAATTTTAGCTGAGTTATCGTGGAAGAAAAGGTTTGCTTCTTCTTCATAAACATCTAAGCCGACAGCGCCGATCTTTTTTTCTTTTAAGCCTTCCAATAAGGCTTTAGAATCGATTAACCCTCCTCTGGAGGTATTAATGATCATTACCCCATCTTTCATCTGCTCAATCGCTTTTTGGTTAATCATATGGTGGTTTTCAGGTGTAAGTGGACAGTGTAATGAAATGATCTCCGATTGGCGATAAATTTCTTCTAATGTCGTATAGTCATAACCACTATCTTTAGCCGGATATGGATCATAACATAAAACCTTCATCCCGAACCCTTTAGCGATGTCGATAAAGACACGGCCAATTTTACCAGTGCCGACAACACCGATGGTTTTATTGTATAAATCAAAGCCAGTTAAAGACTCTAAGTTAAAATTAAAGTCTCTGGAGCGGATGTAGGCCTTATGAATATGACGATTTAAAGATAGGATGAGCGCAAAGGCGTGCTCTGCGACTGCGTAGGGAGAATAAGCTGGGACACGGGCCACATGAATCTTATTAGTATAAGCACTCTTTAGGTCCACGTTGTTATAGCCAGCACATCTTAAAAAGACACCATGGATGTTAAATTGTTTTAATTTGGTGAGTACTTCATCATTGAGTTCATCGTTGACAAAACAGATGACCGCATCAAAACCTTGCGCTAGTTTTACCGTCTTTGAAGATAAACGATCTTTAAAATAAGTGAATTGGTATTTGCCTTCGTACTGTGAAAATGACTTTTGATCATACTTCTTAGCATCAAAGACAGCAATTTTTTTCATGGTTGGTCCCTCCTTTACACCATCAATATAACACAACACTTTAATGGTTGTTGCGGAAACACTCCGCAAAAAAAGACCCCTCACAATTGTGAGAGGTCAAATGTTTATAATTACGGTGTCGGAACAGTAATTGATCCCGTGTTTTCATCAATTGTTAGATCACCGATTTTAATCGTTCCCGTCCCCTTTTCGATGACGAGGATATTGATCGAACCATTGTCCACAATAAACTCTAAC
>JAAZFO010000092.1 GCA_012511695.1 Erysipelotrichia bacterium
AAGGTTTCATGTTAGAAATGAAAGCGGGTTCACGAAATAACTTGCCGATCATTGCCAAAACGATTAAAGACAATTTATAAAAACATTAAAAGCGGGCGAACCCGCTTTTAATTTGTTTTGCGTCATTTTAACTATTATATTTTAGGTTTATAAAACGAGCGGTTGTCTAAAGCGAATATTCTATTGCTAAAATCTCCTTCTTCGACATCGCTAAGAGCTTTATCGACAATTGTCATCTTACTGTCCAAGTTATCAATAAACGACAATAGGAGCGCCTCTTTGGTTAAAGGTAAAACCGGAGAGCCGTATTCATATTGCCCGTGATGGGAAAGAATCATATGGGCTAAAACTAAAGGAACTTCACTTTCAATTTTTAAAAGCTCTGCCGCTTTTTTTATTTCCGCGCTCATGATACAGATGTGGCCAAAGAGTTTTCCTTCCAAGGAAAAGCGAAACACAATTGGCCCTTCTAATTCGATAATTTTTCCTAAATCGTGTAATAAACAACCGGTGACGATCAAGTCGCGATCAACGTCATATAAAGGGGCGAGAAAAGCAGCGATGTCCGCCATGATGATCGAGTGCATTAATAAACCACTACTATATTCATGATGAATTGAAACCGCAGCGGGGTAGTAAAAAAGTTTATCTCCAAATTTTTCCACCATGTAATTAAGAATCTTTAAACAATCTTCATTACGAATCTTAGCGAGATGTTCGTTAAAACGGAGCACTAACTCATCTTTACTAATAGGGGCCGCCTTCACAAATCTTGTCGCATCAACTTTTTCAGCAGGGACTACTTCCGCGCTTAAGATTTTTAATTGCAAGACATCTCTGTATCTATTGGTGTCACCGACGACAGAGATGACGTTGCCAGTTAAGAAGATCTGATCATCTTCTGGTTTAGCATCCCATCTTTTAGCGATGATCGTCCCGCTAGCATCTCTTAATTCTAAAGAGAAATAGCTACTCCCAATTGAATTAACGCCTTTAGAGACATTACCGATCAAGTATTGTCCTTCCACGCGTTCACTATCGATAAAATCAGCAATCATTTTCATTTGTTATATCCTCCATGACTTTTTTTATATCTTGATATTCATATCCTTTATTGACAAGAAAACGAAATATCCGTTGTCTTAATTCATATCCATTATATTTCCTTGCGTAACGCTTCTCGAGTATTTGATAATCTTTTAACAATTTAGCTCGTTCCGTTTCTTTTGAATCGCTTTTTAAACAATTTGAGACTTGACGCGCTATTTCATGAGAAAAGCCGTGCGCTATTAAGGCTTGATAAACGCGGCGCTTTTGATTCTTAAAGGCCAAAGAGACATATCTATTAACTAATTTTGGCAATAGTTGCTCTGCTTTTTTTTGTTCATCTTCTAAAGGGAAGACAAGAGTGTTGAGTATCTCTTCTTTAATGCCTCTATTTTTAAGACGTCTAATAATCTTATTTTTGCCGTAGTTTCGCCCACTATCATAAGCGACTAAATTTTGGGTGAAAAGTTTATCATTTATTAAATTACTCGACTTGATTTTGGCAATAATAAGGGCTGTGCTTTGCTCATCGCTCCCTTTTTTCTTTAACTTCTCCACTATTTCCGCTTCGGTATATGGCTTTTTGCTCAGAAGAGCGAGCGCATATGAGAGTAAGGTAGAGGAAGCAGTAATCGCTAGTAACTTTTTAATCTCAGTTTCTGAGATTGTTTTTCCTTTATACAAGTAATCCGCCAAATAGGCCTCTTTTGAAATCTGAATCTTTTCACGATTAAAAAAAGTGAGTATGATATGTTTTTTAGCAACTCTAATGTTTCTAATGACAATATCTTTACCAGAAGTTGCGGATGGCACGTTTATAAACCCTCAATATATTTTTGTAAAACTTATCAATCGAGTAAGTATCAACCGTGCGATAAGCCTCATTAATAATTTCCTCTTTTTGTTCATCAGTCATCGTAAATATCTTTTCAACTTGGGTGACAAACGATGATTCATCAGTGAAAAAGAAGCCGGTTTTACCATTAATAATAGTTCCGGTTAAGTTTGAATCAAATCTCGCTAAAACAATCTTGCCCGCTGCCATCGCTTCCATAAATGTTAAGCCTTGTGTCTCTGTAATAGAAGCGGACGTATAAATATCGACAAGATGATAGTAGAAAGGAACTTCCAAACTATTAACTTGACCAAGAAAAGTTACTAAATGGCGGATGTTTAAATCCTCAATTAATAATTTGAGTTCACCTTTATCGGGTCCGTCGCCAAGAATCAACATTTTTTTATCAACCTCAGGATATTTTTGGTGATACATCGCAAAACATTTTAAAGAGACATCCATGCTTTTTTCTCTAGCTAAACGTCCGACGAGTAAAAATACTTTAGTGTTGGGATAGATGCGGTGTTCTTTTTTGAATTCCGCCATTTTAACTTGATCGATTTGTTCTTTTTTAAAAATCGAAAAATCAATCCCGGTCGGAATGATATTTATATAAGCATCACTACCGACTGACCGCATATATTCTTTAGTCTTGACACTCGGTGTGATGAACTCGGTCATCCGTTTAGCTAAATCTTTAGAATAAAGACGGACAAAGCGTTTAGCAAAACGATCCATCAAACCCCTGGTGACATAGTATGTGTAATCTTCATAAGAAGTGTGATAAGTATAAACGATTGGTAATTTCAATTTTTTGGCGCATCTTCTCGCTAAAAAACCAATCGTAAAATCAGTTTGATTATGGATGACTTCTGGCATAAATTTTTTAATAATTTTTAAAGGTTTATAGGCAAAAATATTAGTCATTCGATAACCATATAAGTTTTTCAAATAAAAACCAGGAACATATAAGACATTATCAATGAGCTCGAGTTTGCCATCGGTAAAACGCGGCGCCACCACTAAAACTTCATGACCATTAGCCTTTAAGCAATTGGCCAAATTAAATGAGGATGTGGAAACACCATTGACAAATGGAGGATAGGCATCTGTAAAAATCGCAATCCGCATTATTTTCCACCCTCAATATCATCTAAAATAACTTCGTCGTAATCAGGTTTGGAAATATTAGCTGGCGGATCCTTACGCGGTTTTTTAGCCACTTTCTTTTTCTTTTTCGGACGTAATTTCTCTAAAATTGCTTCCCGTGACAGACGAGAAGTTTCGATGAGCAAAGCCACTTCTTCATATCTCTGTGCATAAGTTTCTTTCTGTAAAGAAACGAAAGTGTGGCGATCCGGTAAGTAACCAATCGGTTGAGTCTTTCTTGCAGAAGAGCGGTAAAAAGCCGCAAACATTCCTCCGATAAGTATCGGAATAACAAAGGTCGTGCTCCGCCAAATAACGAGTGCCGCCCGGACTAGTGAACGCGTAGCACTAGCGTTAGGAACGCCTCCTCGATAAGCGCAGAAAAAGCCGGCAGTCAAATTTTTCTCATTCATAAACAAGTTATAAAAAACAAATTCAGAAATACCCGCACTCCCAGGAAGTGGAATCAAGCCGGTAATCATCTGGTGGTAATTACTTAGGAAGATGGAATCCCAAAAAGATGCCGATGGACTAAGATTTCCTAAGGATTTTCCAACAAAATAAGGAATACAAAATTTTAATGCCATATAAAAAATAAACGAGACAACGACTAAAATTATAAAAGGAATATTCGTTCTTAAACGACTGAATTCAATTTTAAAGTTTTCCACTTGAATGCGCAAACTTTCTCGTTGCCTATCTGGATTACTGATCAATTTAATTTTGTGCAAAAAGTCAACGACTGGTCCCATGATAAAATTATGGAAACCACGCCAATATCCCATTAAAAAAACAATAGCGATAACCCCAACATTTAATAAGAATCCCAAAATTGTTAATGGCCAAACTGGGAAATTAAGAGGGACATCATTAATACTAATTGATGTTGGGATGTGACCTAACGAGGTAATAAAATCATATTTTACAAAAAAGGAAATAGCGTCAAAAACAATTAAGATGGATTGGAAAACAATTGAATACATCGCCAGAATTGAAATGGCACTTGAAATATGAACACCTTGTGTTTTATAAGTGTACGCTTGCATAACTTGCCCACCACTTGAGCCTGGAGTAATAGCACTATAAAAGAC
>JAAZFO010000093.1 GCA_012511695.1 Erysipelotrichia bacterium
CCGTCTTCGAAATAGTGGTATATTCATAATATGAAACTAGCTCGAAAAGTTTTTAATCGCCTCACTTTGGTGGCCTTTATTGTTGTCATCCAAGTGGCGCTTTTTATTGCCTTACATTATTATATTTCTAACTATCTTTGGATAGTTCAATTAATTTCTTCGATTGTTGCCATCATCCTTTTTTATCATGTGGTTTCAAAAAAAGAACCCCCAGAATTTAAAATCCCATGGATTACTTTAATCTTAACTTTGCCAGCGTTCGGCATCATTCTTTTCTTGCTCTTTTATCCACGCCGTGTACGAAAAAAAGAAAAACAAAGAATTATTCATGCTCTCAATCAATGTAGTGCTGATGCTAAAGTTAGTGATATTGAAGTGCACAGATTTAAACAATATTCGATAGATTATTCGCCAGTTTTTGACTATTTGCGCGGGGTTACTTCGCTAAATGGTTCTTTTGGCAATGATGTAAAATATTATCCAACCGGACAAGAATTTTTTAAAGAATTTATCGAAAATCTCAAAGAAGCAGAACATTTTATTTTTTTGGAATTTTTTATCGTGGCTGAGGGACAGCTCTGGCAGAAAATTAGTTCGATTTTAAAAGAAAAAGCTGCGGTTGGGGTGGAAGTACGCCTCATAATGGATGACTTCGGCTCTAGTGTGACATTTTCTAAAAAAGAAGAAAAAGCCCTTAAAATGGCGGGCATTAAAATTTTCCGTTTTAATCCATTTAACCCGCTTATTTCTGGAATTTATAATAATCGTGATCATCGCAAAATTGCGATTATTGATCACAAATACGCCTTTACTGGTGGCATTAACATCGCTGATGAGTATGCAAACATCATCAATCGTTTTGGCTATTGGAAAGATACGATGATTCGGATTCAAGGTAAAGCGATTACAAACTTAATCATCCTTTTCATGGAAACCTACGATTCGTTTGCTAAGAACAAATCTGATTATCATCGCTATTGCTCTCATACGTACGAAATGAAAGCGACTGAAGGATTTGTTTTCCCTTTTGGTGATGGACCACAACCTTACTTCCAGGAATACGTTTCCGAAACGGTATTCGTGACCATGCTTAATTCTGCGAGGCACTCTGTTTATATTTCAACCCCTTATTTAGTACCAACTTTTAATCTATTAAGCGCCGTAAAAAATGCAGCGCTGAGAGGGGTGGAGGTCAATCTTATTATGCCGGGCATTCCTGATAAAAAAATTGTTAATGATGTCGGCAAAAGCAATTTTAAATATTTGATCGCCGCTGGCGTTAATATTTATATTTATAAACCAGGTTTTAATCATATGAAAACCGTTTTAGTTGATAATTGTCTCGCTTATGTCGGTACCGCTAATTTTGATTATCGCAGTTTAGTTCACCACTTTGAAAACGGTGTCATTCTTTATAAATGCACCTGTTTGCGCGATATTAAATTAGACTTAGTTGAAGTTATTTCGGAAAGCGTTAAGGTCGACCAACACACCTATCGAATTTCTTTGTTTTCAAGAATTGTTTCGGTGATATTAAGTGCCTTTTCTACGATGCTCTAAGCGATTATCATGCGTTCGGTCTAAAGTTAATGACATCGTAGATGATTTGTCATATAATTTCTTTGTACCCTAGTGGTACTTACCTATATATTCTCATTAGAGAACTTTATTTTCAGATTTATCTGTTGATTATATAAAAAATGCTTTTTTTCATCCTTAGGCAAAGGCATTTTAGGTAATGGTCTAATCTTAGGCCAAATGTGTTAAAAATCGATAGAAAGGAAAACAGACATGTTAAATTTAACTAATGTTCTTTTAGCTGTTGATTTGCCAATTGTCATTGGAGTTGGTGTGGGCGCTCTTTTAGTGGGCGCTGGCTTAATGCTCTTCATCCCCTTTGTGAAGAACCACATAATTAAAAGTAAAGCAAAAAAATTAATAAGAGACGCTGAAATAAGAGCGGATCACATTATTAAAAATGCGCAGATTGATGGCAAACAAGCAGTCAATGAACTTAAACAAGAAGCTAGTAAAGAATTCCGTGAGAAAAAAGTTGAATTACAAACTTTTGAAAGATCACTCCAACAAAGAGAGCAAGGCATCAATCGTCGTGACGGTGTTTTGCTTAACAAAGAAACGATCGTTGATGAAAAAAATGAGACGCTCAACCGTCGACTTAAAGACGTAGACCGCAAAGAAAAACTCTTGCAAGAAAAGATTGATAGCATCATTGCCGAACTTGAAAAAGTCGCACAGATGTCGACTCAACAAGCTAGAGAGGACCTCTTTGCGCGTGTGGAATCTAAAGTCAGTCGAGAAATTGCTGCTTTTACTAAAGCTAAAGAAGAAGAAGCGGAAGAAGAAGTCGATCAAAAAGCTAAAGAACTACTCGGTCTTGCACTCACTCGTTTTTCACAAGATATCGCCATTGAAAAAACCGTTTCTGTGGTCGCCTTACCAAATGATGAAATGAAAGGCAGAATCATCGGCCGTGAAGGGCGGAACATCCGTTCTCTTGAACAACTATTAGGTGTTGATTTGATTATCGATGATACTCCTGAAGTCATCACTGTTTCTTGCTTTAATCCGATCAGAAGAGAAATTGCAAGATTATCTCTTGAAGCCTTAATTAAGGACGGTCGCATTCAGCCAGGACGGATCGAAGAAATCGTTGAAAGAACAAAAAAAGAAGTTGCAGAAGGGATTACTAAAACTGGCCAAGAAGTGGCCTTTAAACTCGGTTTACCAAGAATTAATAAAGAATTATTAAACTATGTTGGTCGCTTAAAATATCGGACCTCGTACGGACAAAATGCTTTAGATCATGCTCTTGAAGTCGCTTATTTAAGTGGAGTTATGGCTGCGGAATTAGGCTTGAATCAAAATCTCGCCAAACGGGCCGGCTTATTGCATGATATCGGCAAGGCCGCTGATTTTGAAATGGACGGTAGTCACGTTGAAATCGGTAGTCGTCTCGCTAAAAAATATGGTGAAGGTGAGGTCGTTATTAACGCTATTGATTCTCACCATGGAGACGTCCCTGCTAAATTTGTCATCTCTAACTTAGTCCAAGCTGCTGATGCTTTATCAGCTGCGCGTCCGGGAGCGAGAAGTGAAATTTTAGAAAATTACATTAAACGGATTGAACAGCTTGAAGAAATTTGTAAATCATATGATAGTGTTTATCAGTCATATGCTATGCAATCTGGCCGTGAACTAAGAGTCATGGTCATCCCTGATAGGATTGATGATATTGGCGCTTATAAACTCGCCAAAGAAATTAAAGAACGCATCGAAAATGAGATGACCTATCCCGGTCAAATCAAAGTCTCAGTTATTCGTGAATACCGCGCTCTTGAAACCGCGAAATAGTAGCCCTATTTCATAGAAAGAACACCAGTTGAAAGTTTTATTTATCGGAGATGTCGTCGGCCGTGTTGGTCGCCGGATGTTAAAAGAGAAAATTCCTCATTACGCTGAAAAGTATGCGATTGATTTTATCATTGCTAATGGCGAAAATGTCTCCTATGGTAAAGGCCTTACTAAAAACCATTACTTCGAACTTTTAGAAGCTGGTGTTGACGCTATTACTTTGGGCAATCATTATTTAAGTAAAAAAGAAATTACGCGCTACATCGATCAAGCTGACCGCTTAGTGCGACCCCTTAATCTCATAAAGGCCTTTCCTGGTGAAGGGAGTGTGGTTTTTGAAATCGACGGCATTTCTATTAGGGTTACTAATGTGCTCGGTAGCGCCTTTATGAAAGAAGAAGTCAACGCGCCCTATTATTCGTTAATCACCTTGTTAGATGAAGGGCAACCGACGAATGTTCATATCGTTGACATACATGCAGAGGCGACTGGAGAAAAACAATCATTAGCGCATGCACTCGATGGAAAAGTGTCAGCGGTTTTAGGGACGCACACGCACGTGCAAACTAATGACGCAAAAATTTTGCCTAAAGGTACGGCATTTATTAGCGATGTAGGGATGACTGGTTTTGTTGATGGAATTTTAGGATCCGATGCAGAAACAGTCGTTAATCGTATTGTTTATGGGAAGAAATCTACGTTTGTCACTCCCGAAAAAGGACGTGGTGTTTTTTCCGCAGTAGTCATCGACATCGATGATGCGACTGGGCGGGCTAAACAAATTTTCCCAATTTATTTCCAAGAAAATAATTAAGATGAAGAAAATAATTATTCATGTTCCTGATATGCGTAAAGCAGCTGCTCGTAAAAAACAAGCAACAGTTTTTAAGCCACCTTCGTTTGAAAAAAAAGAAGCTTTAGAAAGTTTAGTAAGTGGTGAAAAATATTATATTCATACTTATGGCTGCCAGGCCAATGTCCGCGATGAAGAAACGATGCGTGGCTTATTAGAGGACATCGGCTATATCATTACTAATGACCCAAAAGAAGCTTCTTTAATTATTCTTAATACTTGTGCAGTCAGGGAAAATGCTGAAGATAAGGTTTTCGGTGAAATCGGTAATTTAAAAGGCTTGAGAAGAAAAAACAAAAAACTTGTTTTTGCTGTGTGTGGCTGCGTCGTTGAGCAACCAAAAATTCTTGCTCGGATGATGGAAATTTTTAAAGAAATTAATCTTTATTTCGGCACTCATGAGATTCCCTCTCTTTATTCGCTTATTTATAAAGCGCGGACGACTGGTGCAACAATTGTGTCCGTAGAAAGTAAGCCAGGAGAAGTTACAGAAATCGAACCGGTTATTCGTAGCAATGACTATAAAGCTTTTGTAAACGTTGTTTACGGGTGCGATAAATTTTGCACCTACTGCATCGTCCCTTACACACGTGGTAAAGAACGAAGCCGTCTTTTTGAAGATGTGATTACAGAATGCCGTCAATTGGTGGCACAGGGTTATCAAGAAATTACTTTGCTAGGGCAAAATGTCCATGCTTATGGTAAAGATTTAAGTGAGGGTAAAGATTTCGCAGATTTATTAGAAAAAGTAGCGCAACTCGGCATCCCTCGCCTGCGATTCACCACTTCTCACCCC
>JAAZFO010000002.1 GCA_012511695.1 Erysipelotrichia bacterium
GTGACCCATGATCAAGAAGAAGCGATGTCTATCTCTGATTTAATCGTCGTCATGGATCAAGGTGCTGTGCAACAAATCGCCCCTCCACAAGTAGTTTATGACGAACCAGACAATCTCTTTGTCGCTAAGTTTTTAGGTTCACCGCCGATTAACATTTTTGAAGGTGAAATCAAAGATGGAAAACTTTATTTGAATGGAACATTATTTGACGATGATCAAGTTTATAAAAAAGGGTATCAAAAATTGATCACTGAAGAAAAAAGTGTCGCTAAAGGAAGAGACTTAACTCCCGCGCAATTAAAGGCTTCAGAAAATCCACAATTAGTGACGCCGCAAACTACAAAGAAGGTTATGAAACACAATCGCCGAGTATTGCTAGGTGTACGCCCTGAAGCTTTCACTCTTGATATTAAGTTAAATAACAAGAAAGCCAGTTCCATAGATAGTCAACATAATAATATTCCGGTGTTCATAAAATATGTACAAAGAGTGGGGCGTGATGTCTCAGTTATTGGCCACCTCAAAGATCAAAAAAAGTCCAGTCTTAAAATCATCATTTCTTCTGAAAACTGGACCCATATTAAAGATAAAGAAATCGTTAACTTCAAACCAAAACGCTTTTACGTATTTGAAGAAACGGGTGAAAGAATTAAATAAGTATTTTCTTTAAAAGACTTTCTTGTTTCTTAACTATGTTTATTTACTTGATACGTCTAATAACTTTGTTATATTATTATTTAGCGATGCACTCTTAGCTCAGTTGGTTAGAGCACGTGACTCTTAATCTCGGGGTCCAGGGTTCGAATCCCTGAGAGTGTACCACCGTTTCTAATTTTGGAGTAATTATATTGGCGAACTACTGTTCAATAGTGTAAACCTCAATTCAAATTAGGCCCTCGAAACGACTCGAGGGTTTTTTACTTTTTTCATTATTTTATTTAAAAAATACGTTTTTTATATCATTTATCACTATTGAGAAAACAATAATCATACTATACAATGAGAAAAAAGAAGGTTAGAGAAACGATGAAAGTTCCAAGTATTACTGTTTTAAAGAGGTATTTAACTGCGATGAACAGAAAAAATTATCGGTACATGACTTGTGAACGACTAGCCCATATAGTCGGAGTTTATCCAGAAGTCATCGCCGGTCATCTTTCGTATTTCGAACCGATGCTTAAGATGCATCCATCTTCAGATTTACTACTCTTAATTCCACAAATAAAACAACACATTCAAGACGAAGAAGAGAAAAAAGTCGCCGGCCCACCGAGAGTCGTCGCTACAAAAAAAGATTTGCTGGAATACGACTCAGTGGCTGACTTCGTTTATAAGACGATGACGCATGCTGGATTAATCGATCGCAACACTGTCTTAAGTGAAAAAGAATTAAGAATTTTAAAACGGCTCGTCACCGCTGAGATAGCGGCGATTAGAAAGAAAAAATAAGTTAAAAAGTCATCGCGATTAAAAGATATCTAAAATTGCCTTTTAAAATTGTCATTTTTACACAATTGTTTAGTTGTAAACGCTCACACATATCCGTATAATAAATATGTTATTTAGGAGGTTTTTTGTATGTCTGAAATCAAAAAGAAAATGTTATCTGTTGACGGCGGCACTGCCGCCTCGTTAGGTTCTTATAATTATATAGAAGTCGCCAGTATTTATCCGATTACTCCATCTTCTTCAATGGCGGAAAATATTGATGTTTACGCTTCTCAAAATCGTAAAAACTTTTTTGACTCAGTTGTCAAAGTGAGTGAAATGCAATCTGAAGCTGGGGCTGCTGGTGCGGTCCACGGTGTTTTACAAGCTGGCGGTTTAGCCGCTACTTATACAGCTAGTCAAGGTTTACTATTAATGATTCCAAATATTTATAAATGGGTTGGTCAATATTTGCCCGCTGTCTTGCACGTTTCCGCTAGAAGTTTAGCGACGCGCAGTTTGTCAATCTTCGGTGATCACCAAGATGTTTATGCAATCCGTCAAACTGGGATTGCAATGTTAGTTTCTAACTCGGTACAAGATATTGCTGATTTAACTAATGTCGCCCATTTATTAGCCATTGACGCCTCCTATCCAGTATGTCATTTCTTTGATGGTTTTAGGACTTCTCATGAAATTCAAAACGTCGAATTTGTTAATGACAATGAATGGAAAAAGCTCTTACCGATGGATAAAGTTGAACAATTCCGGGCAAGAGCCTTAAATCCACACACTCACCCAGTAACGCGTGGCGGTGCGGAAAACGACGATATTTATTTCCAAGGGCGCGAAGCTCAAAATAAGAAAATAGATGAAGTTTTACAAGGAGCGGAAAAATATTTTAAAGTCGCTACTCGTTTAACTGGCCGTCCATATGCACCTTTTGTTTATTATGGCCATAAAGATGCTGACCGCGTTGTTATCGCAATGGGCAGTGTGACTGATACCCTCACTGAAGTCATCGAAGATCTAAATAAAAAAGGTGAAAAAGTTGGCTTAGTTAAAGTCCATCTTTACCGCCCATTTTCTGCAAAACATCTTTTAGCGGTCTTGCCAAAATCTGTAAGAACGATCGCTGTGCTTGATCGGACAAAAGAAGCTGGCGCTCCTGGCGAACCACTTTACGTAGATGTCTCCACTGTCCTTAAGGCTGCTGGAAAAGATATCGAAGTCTTAGGTGGAAGATATGGTCTATCAAGTAAAGATACACAACCTAAAGACATGAAAGCGGTGTATGACTTTATGAAAGCTGACAATCGCTGGAGTGGTTTTACTGTCTCTATCGTTGATGATGTCACCCATTTAAGTATTCCAGTCGACGACAATTATCACATTAGAGGTGAGTACACTTCTTGCTTATTTTATGGTTTAGGCTCTGATGGGACCGTTTCCGCAAATAAATCATCGATTAAAATTATCGGCGATGCTACTGGCCAATATGCACAAGCCTATTTCGCTTATGACTCACGTAAGGCCGGTGGTGTGACCCGTTCTCACTTAAGATTTGGCAACACCCCAATTCGTAGTTCTTACTATGTCCAAAACGCTGACTTTGTCTCCTGTTCACTAGATTCTTACTTATTTAAGTTTGATATGCTTAAAAACGTCAAAGTTGGTGGTACTTTCTTACTCAATACCGATATGGATGACGAAACTTTATTTAAAGTCATGCCTAATCGTGTTAAATACCAATTAGCGACCAAAAATTTAAAGTTCTATGTCGTTGATGCTAATAAGATTGCCGAAGAAATCGGTATGGGGAGACATACCAACACAATTCTTCAAGCATCTTTCTTTTATCTCAATCCAGACATTATGCCTTATGAAGAAGCGAATAAATGGATGAAAAAACTCGCTGAAAAATCTTATTCCAAGAAAGGCCGAGATGTCGTTGAAATGAATTGGAAAGCGATTGATGCAGGAACTGAAGGTTTAAGAGAAGTGAGTATTGATCCCGCTTGGAAAGATTTATCTCCAAAAGTCGAAGTTTCTCTCACCGGCGATGACTACTTTGATAACTATGTGGCCATTATCGGTAACCTCGATGGTGATAATTTACCAGTTAGCAAATTTTTAGAATATGAATTAGCTGATGGAACAATGAAAAATGACATCACCTTTAAAGAGAAGCGTTCGATTGCCGATAAAGTTCCTTTATGGCGCCCAGAAAATTGTATTCAATGTAATCAATGTGGATTTGTGTGTCCGCACGCGACAATCCGCCCGATATTAATGGACGAAACTGAGTATGCCAATGCTCCTGATAATGCCAAAGAAGTACTGAATGCTATTGGCCCAGGCATACAAGGCCTTAAATTCCGCATTCAAGTTTCCACTCGTAACTGTGTCGGTTGTGGCCTCTGTGTCGCCGAATGCTTAGCGAATAAAAATGGTAAAATCGCCCTAGAAATGGTCGATGCCAAAACACAATTTGACCAACAAGAAGCGGCTGATTATTTATTCAAGCACGTCACCTATAAAGCTGACCGCTTACCCGCCGCTATGCAAAACACCGTTAAAGGAATTGGCTTTTTGATGCCATATATGGAAGTGAGCGGTGCTTGCGCTGGGTGTGGTGAAACTCCATACTATCGTTTAGTTTCTCAATTATTTGGTAAAGACATGCTCGTCGCCAATGCAACTGGTTGTTCTTCCATTTATAGTGCCTCCACCCCATTAACGCCATTTTGTACTGATAAGGATGGCCAAGGCATCGCTTGGGCTAACTCCTTATTCGAAGATAATGCCGAATTTGGTTACGGGATGAGAATTGCCACTAATGCGAAACTTAAACACATCGTTGAAATCTTATCCTCTGCGAAAGAAAGAGGTGTTGAAGAAGAACTCGTCGCTAAAATTGACGAATACCTTGCTAATATCAAAGATCGTTCAGCGAGCCGTAAGATTGTTCCTGAACTCGTCAATTTAGTTAAGGCGAGCAAAGACGAAGACGTCAAACAAGTTTTAGCTTATGAAAGAGACTTAGTCGACAAATCTGTTTGGATTATCGGTGGTGATGGTTGGGCTTATGATATCGGTTACGGTGGTTTAGATCACGTTATCGCTAACGAAGAAGATGTTAACATCATGGTCTTAGATACCGAGGTATATTCTAATACCGGTGGCCAATCGTCCAAGTCGAGTCAAACCGGCAGTATCGCTAAATTTACAGCAGCTGGTAAAGTGACCCCTAAGAAAAATCTCGCCCTTATGGCGATGACTTATGGTAATGTCTATGTCGCTCAAATCGCCTTAGGCGCTAATCCATTAGCCGCCATCAAGGCCATTAAAGAAGCAGAGAGTTATGATGGTCCATCTTTAATAATCGCCTATTCTCCATGTGCAACGCACGGCATTAGAGGTGGTTTAGCTAATTCGCATAGACAAGAAAAATTAGCGGCCGAATGCGGTTATTTCCCAATCTTTAGATATGACCCAAGAAATATCGCTGCTGGCAAACCAGGCTTAACTGTCGATATGAAAGAACCCGATTACTCGAAGTTTAAAGAATTCGTTATGACAGAAACAAGATTCGCACAACTTCCATACGTTATTTCTCCAGAGGCGGCAGATGATCTCTTAACTAAGAGTGCTAATTACGCTAAAGATAGATTTGAACGTATCAAAAAGTTCGGTCTGTAATTCTTTGATAAAATAATTAAAATAGCGGTGCTTTGGTGCCGCTATTTTTTTGACTTTAAAATGATATTTACATCAACCTATATTTTTTATATAATAATCTCGTAGGTTAAAGGAAAGCAGAATATGAAAAAAAGTTTAAGAGAAGTTGAAGCGCTCGCACAACTAATAATTGAATACGCTCTAGTGTATAAAAACATCGCTAATTTACCATGTGGTTATATATCGGTTAAACAGATAAGTGGTCATACTTACTGTTACCGTCAATGGAGAGAAGGGGAAAAAATTGTCTCGCAATATGTTCCAAAAGCCCTCCTCTCGAGTGTCAAAAGACAAATCGCCGCTAGAAAAAATAACGAAGCCATGCTTAAAGAAGTTAAAAAAGATCTAAAAAAAGTGACGCGCAAAGTCGTGAAAAGTGGTTTGTTAACTGAAGGCGAAATCATCGAGATTATCGAAGCCGCTCTTCAAGGTGCGGATGTCCACGCTGAAATCGAAAAACTCCTAGAAAACTAAACTTATTAAGTTCGATAAATTAATATTATTGTTCTTCCAGGCTACTTATTGGAGGAAGAATTATTTTAGTAAGACTTTAAATATAGTTGTCAATTTTAGGATTAATCATATAATAAATGTGCGTTGACGGGACGTAGCGCAGCTTGGTAGCGCACTTCCTTGGGGTGGAAGGGGTCGTCAGTTCGAATCTGATCGTTCCGACCAATTAAAAATGAAAGTGTTCCCTAATTGGGAACCTTTTATAAATTAATGTTATTTAAAGTGAATCTTTGATAGAATATCAAAACCATGATTGAAAAGAAAATTATTATTAAAGGGGTAAGGGAGAATAATTTAAAAAATATTGACCTCACTTTACCAAAAGAAAAATTGATTGTTTTTAGTGGCTTATCAGGGAGTGGTAAGTCGACTTTAGCCTTCGATACAATCTTTTCCGAAGGACAAAGGCGGTATATGGAATCGTTATCGAGTTATGCGCGCCAATTTTTAGGTAATTTCGACAAGCCAGATGTCGATGCGATCGAAGGTTTATCGCCAAGTATTGCTATTAATCAAAAATCGGTGTCTCATAATCCGCGCAGTACTGTCGGTACGGTTACTGAAATTTATGATTATTTAAGACTATTATATGGACGGATTGGGGTGCCGTATTGCCCGAAGCATCATCAGCCGATTATTTCGTTTTCAGTGACAAAAATGACTGATATTGTAATGGACTATGCTGAAGGGACAAGAATTCAACTATTAGCGCCGATTGTCCGTGCGGAAAAAGGGAGTCAAAAAGAAGTTTTAGACAAGATTCGCAAAGACGGTTTTAGTCGCGTGCGCGTTGATGGCCAAATCATGACTTTAGACGAAGTGCCTCCGTTAGATAAAAATATTAAGCACAGTATTGAGACCGTCGTTGATCGTTTAATTGTTAAACAAGGAGCGCGGTCTCGCATTTTTGAGTCGATTGAAACCGTTTTAAACTTTTCTAAAGGGCTCTTAATTATTTTAAGTGACCGCGATGAAAAAATGTTATCTGATAAACATACTTGCTCGCTTTGTGGCTTTTCTGTCCCCCACGTCGAGCCACGGTTATTTTCATTTAATTCACCCCTTGGCTTTTGTCCCGACTGTCGGGGGTTAGGGATGAAACGAGAGGCGGATGTCCATAAAATTGTGCCCAATCCAACATTGAGCATTAGAAGTGGGGCGATTAAGTATTACGCTAAAATTGTCGATACATTAAATCTGGAGTGGCAAGAATTTTCCTTACTTTGTTCCTTGTACGATATCCCCTTGGATAAACCCTGGAAAGATTTAACATCAACTCAACAAAAGATCGTTCTTTTTGGTTCGCCAAAAATCCATCAATATACATTGCGCTCTTCAAGTGGGAATACGAATCACCGTTACCAAATAATTGAGGGTATTAAAACCAAGCTGGAAAGATTGTATCTCGAAACGACTTCAGATTGGATGCGCGACTATTATGAAACATTTATGAGCGATCGCGAGTGTACAACTTGTCACGGGCAACGCCTAAACCCTTCAGCTTTAAGTATTTTAATTAACGAAAAGAGTATTCATGATGTTTCAAGCATGCAACTCAAACAATTAAGACTTTGGGCTAAAGATTTACCCGCTTTTTTAAATGAAGAAGAAAATAAGATCGCCGACTTAGTCTTAAAAGAAATTAATAATCGCGCCTCTTTTCTTTGTGATGTCGGGCTAGATTATTTAACCTTAACGCGATTAGCGATGACTCTAAGTGGCGGAGAGAGCCAAAGAATTCGTTTAGCGACACAGATCGGTAGTCGTTTAACTGGTGTTTTATACGTGATGGATGAGCCTTCGATTGGCCTCCACTCTCGCGATAGTGAAAAATTAATTAAAACGATGAAAGAAATGCGCGATATCGGCAATACCATTATCGTCGTAGAACATGATGAAGAGATGATTAGAACCGCTGATTATGTCGTCGATATCGGCCCAGGAGCGGGCATACATGGTGGTGAAGTCGTGGCCGTCGGTTCACCAAAAATAATCGCTGAAAATATGAACAGTATTACCGGACATTATTTAGCGGAAAGGAAATACATTCCTATTCCGAAAGTCCGTCGCCAAGGCAATGGTAAGTTTATAAAAATAGAGGGGGCGCAGTGTAATAATCTCAAACGTGTTAATGTTAATATTCCACTTGGAGGTTTTGTCGTCGTCACTGGTGTTTCCGGTAGCGGTAAATCCTCATTAATTAATCAAACGCTTTTTAAACATTTAAAAGTCCATTTTGGCGGGGAACAAAACGAGGCTGGCAAAGTTAAGGCTATTAAGGGGTTTGAGAATATCGATAAAGTCATCGACATCACACAAGACCCCATCGGGCGCACTCCGCGCAGCAATCCCGCTACTTATGTCAAACTTTTTGATGATATTCGCGCCTTATTTGCCGAAACTATTGAAGCAAAGGCCCGTGGTTATAATAAAGGGCGCTTTTCTTTTAATGTTAAAGGAGGGCGGTGCGAACAGTGTAGAGGCGCGGGGGTGACACGTATTCCGATGAATTTTTTACCTGATGTTTATGTTAAATGCGCTACTTGCCAAGGGCGGAGATATAACGAAGAAACTTTGCAAGTAACTTATAAGGGAAAAAATATTTTTGATGTTTTAAAAATGACTGTCGAAGATGCAAAGTATTTTTTCAGCAACCGTTCGAGTTTGCTTAAAAAAATCCAAACACTCGATGATGTCGGTTTAGGCTATATCAAACTCGGTCAACCCGCACCGACCTTAAGTGGGGGCGAAGCTCAGCGCGTTAAACTCGCCGCTGAATTACAAAAAAGGGCGACAGGTAAGACTTTGTATATCCTCGATGAACCGACGACTGGTTTGCATACCGATGACGTTAAACGCCTCCTTAAAGTTTTACAAAGAATTGTCGACAATGGGGACACTGTGTTAGTTATTGAACATAATCTCGGGGTTATCAAAGTGGCAGATTATGTGATAGACTTAGGCCCAGATGGCGGCGACCAAGGCGGCCATATTGTGGCGACTGGTACTCCAGAAGAAATCGCCCAAAACAAACGATCTTATACCGGACAATATTTGAAAAAAGTTTTGAAAAAGGAGCATTACGAATAAGGATGATTCTCGCATTGATTTTTATGGCGGCCTTTGCCGCATTGACGGGCTTTGGCATTTATCAAACTGTTAATTTTATCAAGTCACCGATAGCCGCAAAAAACTATCGGTCATTCATTTATAAACAATTAGTTTTCATCAGTGTAGCCGCAGTGGCATTTCTCGTGATGTCGCTTGGTTTTTATAGTTGGTTAAAAGCGACCCCATCCCCCCTTTATGTCGTGCAATTAGTCATCGGGGGACTGCTCTTTCCGCTGACCTTATTAGTGGCCATTCATAGTTTCATGATCCATCACCACGACAAAGAGACTCCCCAACCTCTTGATAAATGGGTATATCGTTTGACGATTATCGGCTTTATCACCGCTTTAATCTTTTTCTTTGTTTACACCAATGGGCTCGCCCCTTACTTGACTTACCCATTAGTTAATGGCCTTTCTTTCCGAGAGGGTTTTGTCACTCCCGATAGCGCTACTCACCCCAACCTCGCTTTTTATGCGATTTGTATTTTGATCGGCGCCATTCTTGTTTATGTAATTTGTGATCATTATATGTATAAGGAATATGGCGAACACGGCTTATTGGAATCGACTTTTCTTGTCGCATTCCCCGCGGGCATCATCGGTGCGCGTCTATGGTATGTAGTCGGAAACTGGTCAATCGAGTTTGCTAACCGTCCTTGGTGGTCTATGTTTGAGATTTGGAATGGGGGCTTAACTATCTTAGGCGGTGCTTTAATGGGTATTATTATTGGAGCCATCTTTTATCGGTGGCGCCATAAAGATAAACCGATTTCTTTTGCTTTTGACTTAATCGTGCCTGCTATTTTACTCGCGCAAGCAATCGGGCGAATCGGTAACTTTTTTAACTGTGAAGTCCACGGTTTACTGAGCAGCTTGGAAAACTGGAAATGGCTTCCAGAAATCATTTGGCGTAATTTGTCATACTCTTCTGTCGAAGGCCTAGCGCCTGCTGGACAAGTTTATGTCCCGCTTTTCTTGATTGAAAGTTTGGCTAATATCGGCGGTTATTTTATCATCACCCAATTATTTGGTCGTTTATTAAAGAAATATACCGAACCTGGCGATTTAGGTTTAGGTTATATTGTTTGGTACGGCTTAATTCGTTCCTTAATGGAACCGTTAAGAAGTTCTATTTTCCAAATGGGTGAAAATGGCTACTGGTCTTGGATTTGGAGCATGGCGTTCGTCCTTTTTGGCACTTTAGCGATCGTTGCCAACCATGTGATTAGATATGTCATCAGTAAGAAAAATAAGACCTATAAAGTTGAGGCTAAAACTAAAGATAAGAGTTTTATTGCCACAGTTGTCATCGGTGGAATTAGCGCTATTTTCTTAGCGGTTGGTTTATTTTTAATGACCAGCAACCAATTCGTCGCTAAAGTTGAATACAATGGCTTCAACGTCGGGGTGATGCTCTTAATTACTGGCATCTCATTATTATCTTTAATGACCATTTCTATATTTAAATTAATCGAAGGATATAAAACTTATGAAACCGTATAAATTATTAATTTTTGATTTTGATGGCACGCTGTGCGACACCGATGAAGTCGTCGTCCAGGGCTTTTTAAAGTTATATGAAATTTATGAATCACCTTTCAAGCGCGCACGCGAAGAAATTTATTATTTCTCAGGTCCTCCCCTTAAAGAAACGATGGCCATTGAATTTCCTCAGTATCCAGTAGAAGAGATGGTTGAGGCTTATGTTGAAGCATCAAGAGCTTTTTACAATGAACAAAACGTTGCTCTGTATGAAGGAGAAGTCGAAACTTTAAAAGCCTTAAAAGAAGCGGGTTATTTACTCGGCATAGTGACGAATAAACGGAGGGAGTCGCTGATGCTCTCTTTGGAATTATGTCAGATCAAAGACTTTTTTGAAGTCATCATTTCCGCAGATGATGTAAAGATACCTAAACCCGCGCCAGAAGGCATATTTAAGGCGATGAAAATTATGGGTGTTAACAATCCAGCGGAAGTCTTATATATCGGCGACAATGATATCGATTTTAAAACGACTGTCAATGCCGGAGTCGATGCCATGATAGTCACTTGGGGACCGCGAGAGATTGCTTGTAGAAATAAGGCTAAATATCAAGTAAAATCATTTCAGGAAATAGGAGAAACATTATTATGCGCACACTTGAAACAATAATTATTGGGGCAGGACCTTGTGGCATTAGGACCGCGATTATTCTTAAAGAAGCTGGTGTGGATGTCGTCGTTATTGAAGGGGCTGCTCCTGGAGGGAAGATCAATATCGCTCCACGGGTCGATAATTATCCGGGGTACAAAATGATTTCGGGACCAGATTTAGCGGCTGAATTTTTTTCCTGGCTTAATGATGCCGGTGTGGAAATGATCGGTGATTTAGTTACTTCTTTAACTAAAGAAGATGATTTATTTATTGTGCAATGCGAACATAACACCTATAAGGCAAAATCCGTTCTCATCGCTTCTGGTACAAAGGAAAAGAAATTAGCCTTGCCAAAAGAAGATAAGTTTTTTACGCGCGGTATTTCTTACTGCGCTTTGTGCGATGGTCATTTTCACAAAGGGCAAGATGTCCTCGTTATCGGTGGGGGCAACACCGCTTTAAAAGAAGCCATTTTTATGGCAGATATCGCCGCTCATATTTATTTAATTCATCGCCGTAATGAGTTTCGGGGTAGTAATAAATATGTCAAAGAATTGAACGATTTACCTAATACCACGATTTTAACTCCTTATATTCCAGTCGAACTAATTGGTGGCGATAGGCTAACTGGTGTTAAAATCCAAAACGTTGAAACTAAAGAAGAAAGAGTGCTCGATGTCCAAGGAGTCTTTCCATTGGTCGGTCAAATTCCAAATTCTACCTATGTAAAAATTCCTGGTGTCCTTGATCAATGGGGAACTATACCTGTTGAAAACAAGACGAAAAAGACACAAGTGCCAGGCTTATTTGCCGGTGGCGATATCTTACCGCGTGACATCCGGCAAATCTATTTAGCGGAAGTCGATGGTAAAATGGCGGCTAAGGCTATCTTGGCTTATCTTGAAAAATAAAAAAATGGCCATGAAAATGGCTTTTTTTATGTCTAGAAGACACTTAATTTAAACTTAACCACAAAAACAAATATTTTTGCTAAACTATAAAGTATGAGACGTAAGAATTCTTTTACTGCCCAAGTCAAAGAAGAA
>JAAZFO010000094.1 GCA_012511695.1 Erysipelotrichia bacterium
ATTATCGACGGTAATGATCATCTCTACGCCATCATTGATGAGGTCTTCAACTTGTTTAATGTTTAAGCCATAACCATCTGAATAACGGCTGGGGACACGATAAGCAACAGGGTAATTTAGTGCCATAAACATTTTGACTAAAATGGCGATGGAAACAACACCGTCGCAATCGTAATCACCATAGATAAAGATTTTTTTATTGTCGGCCATGGCATTTTTAAGTAAAGCCACGCATTGTTCCATATTGTCAAAAAAATGGTCACCCATAAAATTGTCAGTTGTCACCGGGCGCACCAAGTGGGCATATTCTTCTTCGCTCAGTTGATAATAAGATAATAAACGTTTAAATAATGATTCCATAATTAAAAAAATAAAGGCTACGTATTAGGCAGCCTTTGCTTTGTTTAGTCGTTAATACCGATAAAGATCGCTTCTTCGGGCTCAGCTGATTTTTTAACACGCCGCGGACGAGCTTTCTTTCTCTTGCTAGGTTTTGGTATGTGAACAGTTAGTTTGCTCACCACTTTAAATAAGTAGTTAGCTATCGGGGCGAATAAGTATAAAGCACCACCGATAGAGACGACCGCTCCAACAATGACGAGCAAGAAGATCCACGATATTGTATCGTTTGTAAAAGCAAAATAATTAATCCCTAAATATAAAGCGACTATAAAAGCTGTAATCATCGGCACAGATGACAAGGAAGTAGCTTTATTTAAAAGTTCACCACGAGTTTCTGGATCGTTGTATTTAAGACGACTTTCCACAACCATTGAACTTTCTTTATCCATTAAGACAATGAGTAATGAAGAAACAAACAAGGCGATTAACGGTAAGGCCACACTGACATAAGAAGTGACCGGTAAAAATTGTAATAAAGAAAATAAACCAGCGGTAATCGTTATCGTGCCAATACTTAAACCGATAGCCGTTAAACCACGAGTTAAGCGATATCTCAGCAAGAGATACAATCCACTGACACCTAAACTAAATAAGGTGGCGAGGAAGATCGGTAAGAAAGGTGGCTGGTCGGCGTTTACGCGAATGCTATCTTTTAAAGCGATGTCGACAGCGACATTGAAGTTCAAGTTAGCACCACTGTTGGAATTAAGTATTTCAATGGTGAAAAATGACTCGGCGGCTTCATTAAATAATTCATCGCCATTTGCTTGCCGATAAGAGATAAGCTCGCTACCAGTTAAGGGTTGCGCAAAATTAATGCGGTAATAGGCATAGTAAATAGTGTCAACACCAGAAGCAGTAGCTTCATAACGCGAGACATAATCATAACTTTCGACTTCGACGAGGTTAACTAACTTAGTGTCGTCTAAGTAGGCGTGATCAAGCATCGTATCGAGCTTCGTCTTAACGTCAGTACTCAAAGCTGTATTCGCTTTCGTAGCGGAGGTGTATTCAACGTAGATTTGGCTATTGCCAATTACGGAAGTAGTATTATAAACTGCCCCATCATTGAGAACTCCAAAAGTAATCAAAGAGGCAACTGAGGCGACCAAGAGAACTAAGCCCACGATAAGGACTGGCTTTTTCTTTTTGGTGTAGTCTTTATTTTCGTTTGGACCAAAATATTGTTGTTTTTCTTCTTCTAAAACATTCGGCACCTGGTCAGATGACACATCGAATAAGTCATAGCGATTAGCGAGACCTTGTTCATTGGTCACAAGCCACAATAAACCGCGTAAAGCGAGGGTGTTAATGAGCAGAGAAGCTAAGCCACCAAGAATAGAGGCGACGGCAAAGCCTTTCATAATGACCCCACCAAACATGTAAGCGCCGATACCGACGACGATGAGAACGATGTGGAGGTCAATAATCGGCATTAAAGATTTTTTGCTAGCTTCAGCGTTTGCTTTTTTTAGTGTGCGGCCGCGATAGCATTCCTCTTTAATTTTGGTCAAATAAATGATACCTGACACTAAACTAGTAATAGTAATGGCTAATAAGCCAACAATCGCCGCAATATTGAATTCAGCTCCAAATAAAACGATGAAGCATAAACCCGCAAAAGTAGAAGCGAGCGTGGCTACAGCAATACTAATTGCCCCTATACGGAAAAAATAAACTAATAACAAGGTGACCACAACTAAGGAAACTAGGGTCGCAATAAATGTTTTGCTCCACGCAATAGTCATGTGACTCCCTAATGCAAATAAGTCTTCGATCCATAAATCGGCTTTTTGTGACAAGATAAATTCCACTTGATATTCCATCTCACCAGCATTGAGCAAGTTGACAAAATAACGACCATTCTCATAAGCGGTTTTTAATTGCTTAGGAGTGATCAGTCCACTTTCATCATCATTGGGCTGCACATATGCTCTAAGAGCATCCTTATTTTCTTCATCAAGAAATGGGTTGGCAGCATCAAAAGTCATCAAAATTTTGCTAGCAATAATAGGGTCAAACGTATCCTCGCTATTGCGATCGATTTTTGAATATGAGTAGTAATCAACGATATAGTCATACCAAAGATATAGGTGAGCAGTGCGGTGTTCCTCTGTTGTTTCACCTTCTTCATCTTCGTGTTCGTGAACGATTTCACCGGTACCACTGTCGACCATTTCTTTGGCTTCGGTATAAACAGCTTGGAATAATTCGTTATCATAATTAATTGGAATGACAATGGACGGATAACCGTTTTTAGCGGTTTCTAAATAAGCGGCTTTATCCGGATTTAAGAATTCAGTCGCCAATGCATAAGTTTCTTTTGAGTTGGAAATGGCTAGGGTAGCATTAAATGATAAATAGTTTTGAATAATATCGTATTGTTGGTCAGTATTTTGTACGAAACTAACTTTAATGGTGTCATAACCTTGAGTTTCAACTTTATAACGAGTGATTTCCGCGGTTTTTAATCTTTGTTCCATAATTTTCGCGGTTTGCTTAACAGCGTCATCATTGATGAAAACAAAATCCTTATCCGTAGTCCCGTCTTCATCTTTTTGCATGATGCGGAATACTAATTCTTTACCTGTGGTAAACTCAATGTTACTACCAATATTTGTTGCGACAGTAGCAAAAGTCGCTCCAATCATTAATATCGAAGTAGCGGCTATCATAATATGTGACCATAATCTACGCATACTTAAGTCCTCCCATAATACGTGTGTATGCACTCGCCTACACAGTGACGTCAATGACTAATATATCCTAACTACGTTAGTAATTCAACAATTTTGTCACTCAGAGAAAAAATTAATAAGAACAAGAATATCTTGTTCAACTGCGGGACAAAACTTTCTTAAATTATTACAATAATTTGATCTGGTGTTTAATTTTCAGATGGGCAAAAGCTTTGTCGGTAGCGACGCGACCACGAGCTGTCCGATCAATCATCCCAATCTGTAAAAGATAGGGTTCATAAACATCTTCTAAATTATCAATTTCTTCCCCAGTAGCGCTCGCTAGAGTATCTAAACCAACTGGGCCACCTTTAAATCTTTTAATGATAGTTTTAAGGTAGCGAATATCGACATCATCTAATCCTAACTCATCTACTTTTAATGCTTTTAAAGCTTTCAAAGCTTCATCAATAGTTATGTGATTTAATCCAGCAAAATTAGCAAAATCGCGAACTCTTTTAAACAAGCGATTGGCAATTCTCGGTGTTCCTCTAGAGCGTTTGGCTATTTCATAAGCAGCCGCATCTTCAATGGTCGTAGCGAAAACTTTAGCGGTCCGTTTTACAATAGTAAAACATTCATCCGCATTATAGAAATTTAACCTTTCGCTAATTCCGAATCGCGAGCGTAAAGGCGAAGATAGATTACCCGCTCGCGTCGTAGCCCCGATCAATGTAAAAGGGGGTAATTCAAGTGTTAAAGTCCGAGCAGAAGTATCGCGATTAATGACTACAGAAAATATAAAATCTTCCATCGCATTATATAAAGTTTCTTCAACAATACGGGGTATGCGATGAATTTCATCGATAAAGACGATGTCACCACCAGCTGGATCAAGATTCGATAAAAGTGCTCCTAGATCACCAGGTTTTTCTATCGCAGGACCATTGACAAAATGAATTTTTGCGTCCATTTCATTGGCAATAATATACGCTAAGGTCGTCTTGCCTAACCCGGGAGGACCATATAACAAAAGGTGGTCAAGGGGTTCATTCCGGTGTAAAGCGGCTCCGATAAAAACTTTTAAATTACGTTTTAAGTCGGTTTGTCCGATAAAGTCATCCAAGATTTGCGGTCTGAGCGACAACTCTTCTTGTGCTTCATTGAGATTGCGTTTGGCGTCTAGTAATCTTGACATATTATTTCCTTAACTTCGCTAGAGCGATTCTTAAAACATCTTCAGTTGAAGCATCTTTTTCATTAATTGTCGCTAAAACACGATCGATAGGTGCTCCTTTAAAGCCTAATGTTTTTAAAGCTTCGTAAACTTCTTGATAAACACCAGGATCACCTTTTACGCCTGTGAGTTCACCTTTTATATCGAGGATGATTTGGCTAGCTGCTTTTACTCCAATGCCTGGGAGTTTTTTTAAGTAGGCGACGTTATTAGCGCTGATCGCATTTGTAATAGCTTCGACTGTTGTCGCTCTTAAAGCATTAATCACTGTTTTTGGGCCTAGACCCTTAACTTTGATAAGTGCCGAAAAAACTTTCTTTTCTTCTAAAGATGAAAAACCGATTAAATATTGATCATCTTCGCGGATGACATTATAAACGTAAACAAAAGCCTCTTCACCGACTTTATATTTGCTTAGGTCACTCACTAAAACCTGATAGCCGATATTATGGATATCAAGTACGATGGATTCACCATCAATCATTGTGACTTTACCTTTTAAATAATAAATCATAAACTTCCTAACTAACTAATGGACTAATATAAATAAAATGATAAAGGCTAAAATAGCAAAAGCACTCAGTGCTGCGGAAATAATAATCGCCTCATTTGCGTTAACCTTCATTTTTCTTTCCTTTTAAATGGTTTCGGCATTGGGATGGGTTCAACTTTATGGCGTGAAACCTCATGTAAATATTCAATGCGAGCTCTGGCCTTTTCAGCAATTGGTTTACCTAAAAGATAATCATCTAACTCGCGGTAGGTTACCCCCATCTCTTCTTCGTCTGTTTGCCCTTCATATAAACCAGCAGTTGGAATGCGTTTTGTTATTTCTTCAGAAAGACCAAACATTTTGGCGGTCGCTAATACTTCGCTTTTTAACAAATGGCCGAGTGGTAAAATATCGCACGCCCCATCTCCATGTTTGGTGAAATAACCCGTATATCTTTCAGCAGCGTTGTCAGTGCCGATAACTAAACCATGTTTAGTGGCAGCAACAGCGTAAAGAACAATCATTCTGATCCGCGGTTTCAAATTGTTAAGGGCATCTTTACTTAAGGTAAGGCCAGTC
>JAAZFO010000095.1 GCA_012511695.1 Erysipelotrichia bacterium
ATTCTTAAAGGCCAAGACTTTGTCGGAGAAGTAGTTGGGATTGATGAAAAGCTTTGTTTGCAAGTTAAAAATGAACAGCGATTAATGAGTATTGAAAGCGGGGAGATTACTATTTTATGAAAATATTAAATAAAGAAATTAAAGCCGTTATCTTTGATATGGACGGAACGCTCATTGATTCGACTGGAGCCTGGCATGCTCTTGACGTAGCCTTTTTCGCTAGACGCCACATGGATTTACCCGCAGATTATGCGCAAAAGCTTGTCCCTCTAGGTTTAAAATAGGCCGCTGATTTTGTTTAGAAAACTTATAATTTACCAGATGAAACAAAAGACATTTTAGCGGAATGGCGTCAAAGTTCTAAAGATTTGTACCATCATCAAGTTTTATTAAAACCTGGGGCGCTCACTCTTTTAAAATTATTGAAAAAACGCAATTTAAAAATGGCGATTGCCACGGCTAATGATGAGGAGCTATATTTGCCTTGTTTAGAAAGACTGGGCATCAAAGAGTATTTTGATTTTTTTGCGGATGTTAATCTCGTTAAAAAAGGAAAAGACAGCGGTGAAATTTATTTGTACCTTGCGGAAAAATTTAAGCTTAAACCAGAAAATATTATGGTCCTTGAAGATATGTCGACTTGTATTAAAACTGCACACGATCACGGTTTTTTCACTGTTGCGGTAGCCGACGGCGCTTCAAAAGATTTTATTAAAGAAAAAAGAACTAACTCGGATCTCTATATTGAGAGTTTTGACGAATTAGTAGGGTTAATTTTAGAGTAAAAAAACATTAATTGCTTCAAAAGCCTGAATGTCTTCTGCTGACCAATAAGAGGCTTGAACTTCACCGATATGGACTTTTTGTAGTAAATACATGCACAGACGTGATTGACCGATGCCACCGCCGATAGACAGAGGTAGTTGGTCATTCATGATCGCTTGGTGATAAGGCAAGTTTAGTTTGTCTTCTTCGCCTTTAGCTTTTAATTGCTTAACTAGAGTTTGTTTGTCCACCCTGATGCCCATCGATGATAACTCAAAAGCGATTTGCAGGGGTTCGTACCACAAAATAATGTCGCCATTTAAGTTCCAGTCATCATAATCAGCCGCCCGGCCGTCGTGAGGGGCGCCATCGCGCAAATTATTGCCGATCTTCATTAAAAAAACAGCCCCATATTGCTTAGCGATAAGACTTTCCCTTTCTTTACGACTCGCATTAGGAAAGAGGTTTTCCAATTCATCAGTTGAAACAAAATGAATCTCTGCCGGCAAATGATTTTTGAGGACTGGATATTGTTCAACTAATAAATCATAAGTTTTAAGAAAAACGTTATATATTTTTTTAACGATGGTTTTTAATGTCGTGACATTTCTTTCTTTTTGTCCTAAACGCTTCTCCCAGTCCCATTGGTCGACATATAAAGAGTGTAAATTATCGAGCTGTTCAAAACGTCTGATAGCATTCATATCGGTGTATAGACCGGCAATTTGATATTTGTCGAGCGCAAAACGCTTCCATTTGGCGAGAGACTGGACGATTTCTAAGGGGTGTTGATTTTCATTGACGACAAAAGAAACGGCTTGCTCGTAGCCGGTTAAATCATCATTTAAGCCAGTTTTTGGTTCAATAAATAAGGGGGCGGACACTCTGGTGAGCTCTAAAGCTTCGGCTAATAAGTTTTCAAAAGTATCTTTAATTAATTTAATGGCTTTTTGTGTTTCTAAAACATTTAGCAAACTATGATAATTAGTCGGGAAGATATTATGTTTCATCAGCTGATTTCCTTTTTATTCAAGTTTTTATAAATAGTGAACTTTATTTCTAAATTTCCATCGAGTACGGGTGGGGATTCTTGCACTAATTGAAAGTCAGGATGCTCGTCAATATTGACAAAGAAAACTTCGGCACCACCATCAGCGTTGATTTTTGTGAGATGGACTTCATCGACATACGGTAGGGTTTGTTTGTAAATTGAAGCCCCTCCGATAATAAAAATTTTATTGTTTTGCTCATATTTTTTGATCTTTTTTAAGAACTCTTCGAATGAGTGCACATTTATCACTCCTTCATAATTATGGGTTGGATCTTGTGACAAAACGATGTTAGTGCGGTTTTTTAAAGGTTTGGAACCAGGAAGAGATAAGAGAGTGTTTTCGCCCATGCATACGACATGTCCGAGAGTGGTTTCACGGAAATATTGCATGTCTAGAGGTAAAGAAAAGAGCAAACCATTTCTTTTGCCTATTCCATATTTTAGGTCACAATTTAAGATGGCGATAATCATCTTAGATCGCCACCGGGATTTTTTTATCTAAAGGTTCGTATTCATAATCAACTAATTCAAAATCTTCCACTTTAAAATCATAAAAGTTTTTGACATTAGGATTAACGATTAATTTCGGAGCCTTGTGTTGCGGTTTATTAATTATTTCTTTAACGATGTCAACATGGCGATCATAAATGTGGGCATCAGCGATGACGTGTACTAATGTACCCGCTTTTAAGCCGGATACTTGCGCAAACATGATAAGTAATAAAGAATATTGTAAAACGTTCCAGTTATTCGCGGTTAACATGTCGTTACTTCTTTGATTTAGTATGCCGTTTAAGGTATTGCCAGAAACATTAAAAGTCATCGAATAAGCACACGGATATAAGCGCATTTCGTGCAAATCATCAAAGTGATAAATATTAGTTAGGATACGGCGAGAGTGTGGGTTGTGTTTTAAGTCGTATAAAACGCGATCAACTTGATCAAACTCGCCTTCAGGATATTTGGATTTCCTCCCTAATTGGTAGCCGTAAGCGTTGCCGATGGTGCCGTTTTCATCGGCCCATGCATCCCAAATACGGGAATTTAAATCTTCAACGCGATTAGATTTTTTTTGCCAAATCCAAAGTAGCTCATCTAAGCAATTTTTAAAAGCTGTTTTTCTAATCGTTAAAATAGGTAGCTCTTCTTGTAAGTTGTAACGGTTAATAATACAAAATTGTTTAATGGTATGTGCGGGAACGCCGTCTGCCCAACGCGGTCTAACTGGTAAGCCGGTATCCCAAAAACCTTTTGCCAAGATATCTTTCATATTGGCGACAAAAATTTCATCTGCTTTTGACATAACTCCACCTCACATCTGCATCATTATATTAGATTCTAGATTCTTCTAAAACTATAAAATGACAATTTTTCGCACACATGTAGTGCGTGCGCTTATAAAAACCTTCTATAATAAGATTGGTAATATTTATGTCTCTTTCTAAATATATTGTTTTTGAAGATAAAAACTTGCTCATTATTAATAAACCAAGCGGGTTACTGAGCGAAAGAAGTGGAGATGACACACGGCCTTCTTTAGACCAACAAGTTGAAAAATATTTGGATAATAAATTGCCAGCGATGGCGGTTAACCGTCTCGATAAAGATACTTCAGGGTTGATCATTTTTGCAAAAACTACTTTTGCTGCGACGGAAATGAGCAAAGTTTTAGCCGATCACACTATCGCAGAAAAGCATTATCTCGCCTTAGTGAAGGGTGTGATTACTGAAAGTGGTATTATTGAGGCTCCATCAAGAAAAAGTTTTGAACGCAAGAAAATGGTGATAGCCCCTCTTAAGAGTGGTGCAAAACTCGCTACTACCAAATATCAAGTGGTGGAAAATTTCCAAAAGTACACTCTTTTAAATGTTCAATTATTAACGGGCCGAACACATCAAATACGCGCTCACATGTCATATATGCGCCACC
>JAAZFO010000096.1 GCA_012511695.1 Erysipelotrichia bacterium
CACTTGAAGAGACCTGGCGTATTTCGCAAAGCTATGACCATATTTATATTAGTTCAACGGTTACGTTAATCGGCTTTTGCTTGTTGTCGCTATCAGTTGTCGTCGATAAAAACTTTACTATTATCGATGCTTGTTTTATTTTTTCATCGGTTTTAATTATCGCTCTTGGTGCGGAGTGTATTTTATATTTGCGCTACTTACCAGTTAACCTCCATTTTCAAGAAATTCAAAATGCCGGTGGCCCTTTTCCGCCTTATATTAATAGCTTCGATAATTTAGAATCATTTTTATTTGTTTTCTTTGTAGTGCTAGGAGCTAGTTTAAATGATTGTTTTGCCTTTTTGGTCGGTATCTTTTTTGGTAAGCATAAAATGAACGAAAGAATTTCTCCAAAAAAAACTTGGGAAGGATTTTTCGGAGGAATTGTTATCTCTTCGATTTTGTGTGCGGCATTTGCTTTTATTATGGCTTCAATAAATGGTGGTCAGCACGCACTAGTTAAAGGATTTTTAGATTTAGATCACTGGTACCACATCGTCATTTTGTCAACGATTATTCCGTTAGTCTCAACTTTGGGTGATCTGTTTTTCTCTTCGATCAAAAGACACTTCGCCATTAAAGATTTCGGCAACTTAATTCCGCATCACGGTGGTATCCTTGATCGCCTTGATTCGATTCTCTTCGCCATGATATTTGCGACTATTTATACGAGCATATTTGTCGGAGGCCACTTCTTGCCATGATGACTGTATGCCTCCTTGGGGCATCGGGTTCAATCGGTACACAAAGTCTTGATGTGATGCTCAAAAATCAGCAAGATTTTAAGTTGTTAGCCTTTTCTGTTGGCCGTCAAACGCGAAAAATCGCTCGGATTATCAGACTCTTTCCAAGTGTAAAAGTGATTACAATTAAGGATAAAAAACATTTAGCTTATTATCGAAAGCGCTACCCACATGTCACTTTTTATAGTGGCGATGAAGGGTTAATAAAGTTAATTGAAGCAAGCGGTGCCAAAATGGTCGTTAATGCTTTAGTTGGTTTCGTCGGTTTAAAACCGACAATTGTTGCTCTGCAAAATAACAAAATCGTTTGTTTATCTAATAAAGAATCACTAGTTGTCGGTGGAGAAATCATTAATAATTTGCTCGAGCAAGGCTGCGGTAAATTAATCCCAATCGATAGTGAACATGTGGCGATTGCCAAATGTTTAGCGGTCGATAGTGCTCAAGTCGAGCAAGTTCTTATTACTGCTTCTGGTGGAGCTTTTAGAAACCTGACTAGACAACAACTAGCAAATGTCACTCCCGAACAAGCTTTACAACACCCCAATTGGAAAATGGGAAAAAAAATTACGATCGACAGTGCGACGATGGTTAACAAAGCTTTTGAGATCATTGAAGCCCATTATTTATTCGGTCTTAAATCAGAAGAAATTTCACCGATTATAAATTTAGACTCTTACGTGCACTCGTTGGTGCGCTATAATGATGGCACCTATCGCATGGAGGTAGGTAGGCCAGATATGCGCACTCCCATTAAGTATGCTTTGTATCAGGGTTTAACGCCTTATCAAACAGTAGTAGTCAGCGACTTAAGCGATATGAAAAAACATCTTTTACTTCCCTTTGATAAAGTCCGCTTTCCGATTGTCGATGTCGCTTATCGCATCATCAAAGAAAAAGGGACACTCGGCGCTGTCTTTAATGCCGCTAATGAAGTGGCAGTCGCGGCTTTCTTAAATAATCAAATTCCATTTTTAAAAATTGAAACATTGATTAATCGTTGTTTAGATGAGCATCGCAACATTTTAAACCCCACTTACGAAATACTTAAAGATGTCGATGCCTCAATTCGCGCAAAAGTCCATAAACTCGTCTTCGAGGAGGTCAATCAATAATGGAAATACTAACTTCTTTCCTCTATATCTTACTTTTTTTGTTATTATTATCGCTCTTAATCATGATCCATGAACTAGGACATTTAGCAGCCGCGAAGGCCTTTAATGTGTATTGTTTTGAATATTCAATTGGGATGGGACCCCTTATTTTTAAACGGAAGCGAAAAGGTGGTGAAACCCAATTCTCATTACGTGCTATAC
>JAAZFO010000097.1 GCA_012511695.1 Erysipelotrichia bacterium
CGATTGCCCGCGAGTTTTTAAAAGCTCTCGGTATTTTTGCTTATGAACAAGATGGTTTTGAAGGTGATGATATAGCCGGTACAGTGGCACTGATGGCGGAAAAAGCTGGTTATAAGGTTTTAATTTACACTTCTGATCTCGATTTTTTACAATTAGTTAACGATAACATTCATGTAAACATCATAAAAAAAGGGTTATCTAATGTGACAACAATGACCCCCAAATTAGTAGAAGAGACTTATGGTTTTACCCCTTCACAAATCGTTGATTACAAAGGTTTAAGAGGCGACAGCAGTGATAATTTGCCGGGAATTAAAGGCGTCGGCCCTAAGACGGCGGCGAAACTGCTCAAACAATACGGAACTTTTGATAATATTATAAAAAATGCCGCCCAAATTGATGGTAAGATCGGCGAAGCTATAAGAACTCATGAAGATATCGGTAAACTATCACGCGACTTAGCCATTATCCGCACAGATGTTGACCTACCTTTTACGATTGACGAGATGATTTATCACGGTTATGAATTTCAAAATATCAGTTCTTTTTCACAGACGTATGGCTTGAAACAGTTCATAACTAGAGTAGCTCCTAAATGGAAAATTAGTGAACTTTCAAATATCGACATCCCCATAAAAGTTGTGACTTCGCTTAAAGGCGTCGATTGCGGTCGTAAAATTGGCCTTGCCCTTGATTATATAGATGATAATTATACGCTTGGAGCTATTTACGGCATGGCGATATATAATGGCGACACTTCTTTTTATATAACACTTGCTAACTTAAAAAAAGATCCATTTACTCTAAAAATACTCAAAGATAAAGACATTGAAAAATATTGCTTTGATTATAAGGCCATTAAAGTTGCTTTAAGTAAAAATGACATTGCGATTGCTGGCTTAAAATTTGACTTATTAATCGCTTCTTATTTATTAGATTCATCGATCAAAAACGATGTACAAGCCGTGATGAATATCCATGGAATTGATCTTGACGGCGGCATTGAAACTATTTCACTTTTTGAAACTGAAGATAGTTCTAAGAGTGGTAAAATCGCCTTTTACTCGTTGAGATTAGCGAAAAAAATTAGTGATGAATTAAAGAAGATGGCCCTATATGAGTTATTTGAAAGTCTTGAAATTCCTTTAGTCGACACCCTCGCTGATATGGAAATCGAAGGCTTTCCCCTTGATCGAAAAATTTTGGATGAATTTGGTGAGAATTATCAAGCAAAAATTACAGACATTTCAAATGAAATATTCGAAATGGTTGATGCAAAGTTTAATTTAGCATCTCCTAAACAACTCGGCGATATTCTTTTTAATAAATTAGGATTATCGAGTAATCGAAAATTATCAACAGCTGTTGACTCTTTAAAAGAGATTCAAGACGAACATCCGGTCATTGAAAAAGTTCTCGAATATCGTAAATATTTTAAAATCTTGACGACTTATGTCGAGGGTTTAAAAAACCATATATACCCTAACGGAAAAATACATCCTAAGTTTAACCAAGCTCTAACGACGACTGGTCGCTTGTCTTCTTCTGATCCAAACATTCAAAATATTTCTGTACGCGATGAAGAAGGGAGGGCAATCCGTAAAGCTTTTTATTACCCTGACCATCAATATGAGATTTTATCTTTTGACTAGTCGCAAATTGAATTAAGAGTTTTAGCGGCCTTATCTAATTGCCAAGGATTAAAAGAAATCTTCTTATCTAAGCAAGATATTCACGCGGCCACCGCTAGTAGAATATTTAACCTTCAATCACCACCAACGCCTCTACAACGTCGCAAGGCAAAAACCGTTAATTTTGGGATTGTATACGGCATTTCTGATTGGGGCTTAGCGGAGCAGTTAGAAATCTCTCCAAAAGAAGCAAAAGATATCATTAATTCCTTTTACCGTTCCTTCCCGGAAGTGGCAACTTTCTTTAACAGTATCATCAGCGAAGCGATGGCAAATGGATATGTATCGACTTTACTCGGAAGAAGAAGGTATTTAAGAGAATTAAGTGCGACAAATTATCAAAGACGGGAAGCTGCCAAAAGAGCAGCCATGAACGCACCTGTTCAAGGAACAGCGGCTGACTTAATCAAATTAGCGATGATTAAAATTCATCGCGCTCTTAAAGAAGGCAACTACGATACACGGATGGTCCTTCAAATTCACGATGAATTAATTTTCCGTGTGCCGGCTAACGAAAAAGAAACTATTTATAATTTAATCAAAGAAATCATGGAAAATGCTTTGGATTTAGGCCTCCCCCTCGATGTCGAAGGCGGTTTCGGTTTAGATTGGTATAGCACTAAGTAAATAATTATGCCAGAATTACCAGAAGTTGAAACGATCAAAAACGTCTTATTACCGATTGTTAAAAATCGCAAGATTTTAGGTGTAGAAATTTTACGTAAGAGTGTTGTCTATGGCTTAAAAGAAGAGTTCATTGAATTTGTGACTGGGACTAGTATTTTAAATATTACTCGGCGCGGTAAATTTTTAATCTTTCATTTAAGCGAGCAAAAAGTCATCATCTCTCACCTGAGAATGGAAGGGAAATATTATGAATTAGCTGAAAATGAAGCTCTTAGTAAGTATGCACGTGTCGTTTTTCATTTAGATAATCAAACAAAATTATGTTATGACGACTTGCGTTCATTTGGGCGCATGGCGATGAGTGATGAGGCTAGTTATCTCACTTCTAAACCCCTCATTGATTTAGGGCCTGAACCATTTGATATTACCGATGTTAACTTTTTATATAAGCAGGGTCAAAAAACTAAGCGCCCGATTAAAACGTCTTTACTAAGCCAAAAACTATTTGTAGGCTTAGGAAACATCTACGTTGACGAAGTCTTGTTTAAAAGTGGCTTGCATCCACTAACGCCGACAAAGTATTTAAGTATAGATGATTGGGAAATGGTTGTTGCGCATTCTAAAAGTATTTTAAAAGATGCAATCGCAAGTGGAGGGACCACCGTAAAGAGTTATCGTCCAGGAAAAGATATTTCTGGTAATTTCCAAACGCAACTCCGAATTTATGGTCGTCGCGGTCAAAAGTGTGTTGTTTGTCACAGAAATCTTAGGTTTATCAAAGTTGGTGGTCGCGGCACTACTTTTTGTCCGCAATGTCAACTACACGCCCACTCACCATTAAAAATTGCAATTGTTGGAAAAATAGCAGCCGGTAAAAGTACAGTTCTTGATATTTTTATGCAAGCCGGTTATTGCG
>JAAZFO010000098.1 GCA_012511695.1 Erysipelotrichia bacterium
AGTTAGAAGGAGTAGTCGTCTTTAGTCAATTTTCTTTAACGAAAACGCAACAACTTTTTTTAAAAACAGTTTTTAAAGAAATTAAAGTCGAATCACTAAAAGACTATGTGCACAATTGTGAAAACGTTGTCAAAGAAGTCATTAAGAGTTACGGAGCGGTAAATGAAATCGCCGCCGTAATAAATAAAATCGCCTCTGAAAATTTAAATCTCGGTCAATGTCAAATAGTTTTGATTAAACCTGATTATTTATATCACCTTATCAATAAAGTTGACTATTTATCTTTAGTTAACGAAAAAAAAGTAGCTATTACTTATCGACAAGGCTTTCCACTGTCTTTAACGACACCTGGACAAATGCTTTTAGCGATTAAAAACCTCGCCGCTAAGTTATACGGAATTGATGAATATGATTATTTCTTTGAGTCTGCTTTTTTCAATAAAAAATTAATTAATCCAACGATGAATGACCGCTGGTGGGCTGCTTTTAAAAAATATGTCGGCTGGTTAAGACTCTCATTTGAAGATGCCAATGAAGTGACGGCTATTTATGAAGAAAACGGGATGTTTGAAGCCCTGCAAATTTTTAACGCTGATTTAAAAAAAGGCATTCCATTTTTTATTAAAAAGTATTGTCTTATCACCGAAGAAACAAGAGATCAAGCGGCATTAAGTGTTATTGAAAGCAGTTTTACTTCACTACAGAAGTACGGGTTAAACCAGGCGAAAATCATCAATATCTTATTGCGCAAAAATGTTAACCAAACACTCAGCGCGCCTAACGCTCTCCATGTGACGACACTAGACTATGCCTTTGAATCTAATCGTCCATATACTTTTATTGTCGGTTTATCAGGAGACTATCCCGGGCAACCGACTGAGAATTGTTTAATTTTCGATGATGAATTTTTAAAAATTGATGATTCAGGACACTTCACTTCTACGCAAATTATTAAACGCAAAGACCAACTATTAGTCGATTTTATTCAAGGTTCGGGACAGACGTATTTAACTTATCCTTATTACCGCTTTGTCGATCAAAAAGATGTTAATCCCACTTCTTACATTACGAATTATAAAGGTTTAGTAACGGAATTTACTTTTAAAGACGACTACCTAAGTCGTTTACATAATTTGATCAGTGATTACCAAAATAATTGTCTTATTGAAAATATTTTACCTTTAGTTAAAAGGCCGAATTACGATTTTAAAAGATTATTGGATAAAAAATATAGCCCCTCGCGATTAGCAACTTATTTTTTCGGTCATAAACTCGTCTTTGTGTTCAATGAACTTTTCGGCCTCAATCTTGGCGATGAAAACGATCCTTTTGAAGTTATTCCTGCTAATGAAAAAGGGGTCTTGATTCACGCTGCTTTAGAAGGTTATCAAGAAGGGGACGATCAAAAGGAAGTGAGAAGTAAAGCCCTTAGTCTATTCCGCAACTTTATCAAACAAAAACCATCGGATTTAAAGAGCAGTGTCGCAGATATTGAGGCGGATTTTATGC
>JAAZFO010000013.1 GCA_012511695.1 Erysipelotrichia bacterium
CATCATAGGCCTATATCTTTTAATAAGAAGTTGGAAACTGACATTTAAATTTTAGTAACAGTGTTTTTACGCTAATGATAAATAATCGTTGAACAAAAGAAAAATACCACTATTGGTTCTCATCTATTTTTTATTTATTTTTAGAGGTGATTTTTTTAATCTTAAATCTATATTATTTTAAATATTTAGCATTTCTTTTTAATCCTTTTTGATAGTGTTTAATTCCGATAAAAATATCCGGTCTAAGTATAAAAAATCTAAAGAAAACATTGCCTTTAATTAAGTCGTTCCCATAAAAAAATATATCTTTTTTTCTTTTTTTAGAAGAAAGCTTAATTTCATAACCTTCCGCCTCTTTAATAATGTTTTTAATCTTTACACCGCGGTCCGAATAGATCTTCGTTTTTCCGTTCATCGTAAACTTAAATCTCTTCATTAACCAACCCATAATTCCAGGCATATGTTCAAGTTTGCCAACACTATTTATATAAACTATGGGCACATCAAACGCCTCTTTATGCACATTGCAAAAATAAGCATTCGTTTTAGTTTCTTCGAGATCTTTTTTAGGGTCAGCGGGACTGCCATGAGGAAACACAATTAAAGAAATTTTCTCATTTTTAATATTTTCATAAAAATGTTTCCGTCTGGAATCATAACAAATGGCGACACCGACATTTCCAAACGGTGTTTTAATGACATTATTGTATTTACCTCTTTTAAAAACCGCGGCTTCTCCTTCGCTTTTTGTTACTACTCCGTAAACTTCTTTTTTATCAGCGATTAAATAGCGATTATAATAATGTCCATTTTCATAATCCACATATCCCACTCCGATGAATGTGTTGAATTTTGTAGCGAGTTTAAAAGCCCAGGCTGCAGTGTCTTGGCCAGCATGGTCAGCATACTCCCATACTTTTTGGTTTGGCAAATAACTACAGATTGCTAATTCTGGTAATAAAACTAAATCAGGAGCAGGCAGTTTTGCAATGAGTGATTCAATATAGACTTTTCTTTCCTCCAGCCCCTTTATTTCGTTATTTAACTCTAGAGCGAATATTCTCATAAAATCATCTCTACTTTTAAAATACCACCATTGTCGCACATTTGTTCCATTTTCCGCGATGACTTAAAACAGTTGTTTTCTCTTTTGTTCGATTTCGTTCATAAAAGGATAAATAATTACTTATTGCGGACACTGTTTTTTCGTTTTTGTTTTATCATAAACCATGAAGCAATTCAAAATATTATTTTTGATATAATTAATTAATATTTAATCATGTCGACAATGCTTAAATCATAAGTCTGTCATAATTAATAGCAATATCTAATCTAACAAATCTTTTGTCTTGTTCACATTGAACATCAAATATACTTCTTTTATTACTTAAGACAAAATTGTCTTAATGTTTTTGTGTAGTTCACCTTGATCACCATCCTACACTTATGTTTTACATCGAAATTGCGACAATTAAAACACTCTAGTCGATATTGTTGGCCTTTAAATTGATTGAAAGACGTTTGTAATCCTGCTAATAAAAAAGACACTTCGTAAAAGTTACAAAATGTCGATATTTAATGATGGTGGATCCGACGAGGATCGAACTCGTTACCTCCTCCATGCCATGGAGGCGCTCTCCCAGGTGAGCTACGGACCCAACAGCGAAATCAATTATACAATAATTAAACGCGTAAACAATAACTTTTTTTACGGTAAAACAAAACTGAGATGTTAGCTCAGCCACCACTTGCGCTACATGAGTCAAGATTATTTTTAATTATTTTGGCGCGCTTGAGACGATTCGAACGTCCGACTTCTTCCTTAGGAGGGAAGCGCTCTATCCAGCTGAGCTACAAGCGCAGGAGTAACAAAAAGTATTAGTCGCCGATGATAAGACTTTGCTTAATCGTAACCATGCGGATTTTTTCTTTGCCACCGCCAGGAATCGCGACAAGCATCTTCAATGTCGAGTTTCGTCTTAAAGCCCATTTCTAAAAACGCCTTACTCACTTCCGCATAGTTTTCATCAATGTCTCCTGGCCGACGATCACAAATAATATACGGAATTTTAACGTTGTTAGCTTTTTCAAAAGCCTGAACGAGTTCTAAAACACTCGTCCCTTTGCCCGTTCCGAGATTATAGATGACTAGCCCCGGTTTTTCTTCAAGTTTCTTTAAAGCCCGTAGATGACCATGTGCTAAGTCAACGACATGAATATAGTCTCTTACACCGGTGCCATCAACCGTTTTATAGTCATTACCATACACGTTTAGGTGTGGTCTTTTGCCGATAGCCACTTGGGTGATATAAGGCATGAGGTTATTTGGAATGCCGTGCGGGTCTTCACCAATCAAACCACTTTGATGGGCGCCAATCGGATTAAAGTAACGCAAAATAGCGATGTTAACTTCTTTGTGTTCTTTAGCATAATCTTTTAATAAATATTCAATGTCTAGTTTTGTTTGTCCATAAGGATTAGTGCACCCGCCGACTTTGTCACTTTCTTTAAGGGGGACGTGTTTAGGAACGCCATATACCGTCGCACTACTAGAAAAGACTAAATTTGGAACATGGTATTTTTCCATTAATTGTAGTAATACCTCGCTACTCCCCACATTGTTTTTAAAGTATAGTTCCGGTTTTTCAACCGATTCCGCGACACTTTTTAAACCAGCGAAATGGATGATTGCCTTTATAGTTTCTTTTTCAAAGACTTCCGTCATACCGTCATAATCACAGACATCGATTTGATAAAATTTAGGTCGCCGATTAGTCATAAGAAAAATCCGGTTTAAAACTTCGGGTTTAGAGTTGCTGAAGTTATCAACGATGACGACTTCATAGCCATGATTTAATAATTCCACGACGGTATGAGAGCCGATATAACCAGTTCCTCCGGTCACTAAGATCGCCATATGATTATTCCTCCATTTTCTTAAGTAAAAGTTGTTTAGTCATTAGCGGGTCAACTTTATTATTAGACTTACGGTAGATTTGTCCTAAGATATAATTCAAAGATTTTTTCTTACCTCGACGATAAGC
Organism: Erysipelotrichia bacterium; assembly: GCA_012511695.1. Lineage (GTDB taxonomy): Bacteria > Bacillota_I > Bacilli_A > RFN20 > CAG-826 > RUG14515. Next base: position 3,045 of record JAAZFO010000013.1, read on the forward strand.
CGTTACTGCTTCCTCACATTCAAGCAAAACTTCATCAATAAGTATAACTAACTGTTCAGCAGACTGTATCAAACCATCGTCATCACTATTATATATGTCCTTTAAGGATTTGTTCGCTACTAATTGTTCATAAAAAATTGTTAGTTGTTTAGAAGATATCTTGTCGGCTTCATAAAGATGTAAAAGGGCCACGATATCGTCTTCAATTTTTTGTAGTTTGTTAACCCCTTCTTTTTTTAAAGTCGCTTGCAAATTGCCGATTAAGAAATTGGCTACAAGGTCAACCGACAACCCCTCGTCTGCTAATTTAATGAATAAGGCTTTTAAATAAGGACTGCGTACGAGAACTTCTTTTTGTTGTTCCGTCAAGACGTATTGCACTAACGGATCTCCTCTTTTTTCATCTTCGCTAAGAGTTTTAGTAATAAAATCCTCACTAATTTTAATCGGGGCGATATTTGTATCTGGAAAATAACGGTAATCATCTTTTTTTTCTTTGCGACGCATAAAGACGGTTACATTATTTATTTCATCATAACGCCGGGTTTCTGCATATACTTTTTGCCCACTTTTTAACAAAGTTTTTTGTCTTTTAACTTCAGCATCGACCGCTTTAGCGATATGGCGAAAACTATTGAGGTTTTTAATTTCCACAATAACACCTTGCTGAGCACTACCTTTTTGTTTAAGTGAAACATTAACATCCACACGGAGGGCTCCTTCTTGCATTTTGCCACTACTAACTTTTAATTTAAGGGCGAGCTTTTGGATTAATTTAACGAATTGCGCTGCCTCAGTTCCACTAGTAAAGTCTGGAGCGGTGACGATCTCGATTAAACCCATACCCGCACGATTAAAATCGATGAGCGTCTTATCATCAACGTGGACCTGCTTAGCGGTATCTTCCTCTAGATGTAACCGTGTGACTTGGATAATTTTTTCTTCTTCTGAAGAAGATATTGCTATTCGTCCTTTGCGACCGAGAGGATTAAAATATTGCGTCAACTGATACCCTTTAGCTAAATCGCTATAAAAATAATTTTTGCGATCAAAGGTGAGGACATCACTCAGATCCATATTCAAACTATTCGCCATTTTAATTGCCGCTTTAACAACACGCTTATTAACGCTTGGCATCGCCCCAGGAAAAGCCATATCTAACGGGGCTATTTGGCTATTTGGTGGACTACCAAACTGAGTTGAAGCCAGCGAAAAAAGCTTTGTCTTACTTTCGACTTGTAGATGGATTTCTAAACCGATAACCGCTTGATAGGTCATTTATTTACCCCCGCGATTAAATCTTTTAAACCGGTCACATCTTCGATCGCTTTAGCGACACTTAACACCTTATCATCAGTAAAGATTTCACCAGTGATATTTACTCCAAAGGGCAAATTGTCTTTAAAACCTAACGGCAAAGTAATCGAAGGGAAACCCCCTAAATTACCGACTGATAAATGGGATTCGGCGATACTAGCATTTTGGTCATATGTCTTGGTCGGCACTAAGTCACTAAAAGACTTAGCCACTGTTGGAGAGGCGGGCAAAATTATCGCATCGCACTTAGCTAAAACATCCTTAAAGGCCTTCACAATTAAGTGGCGACTTTTAGCGGCTAAAAGATAAATATCTTGTTGATTTTCTTCTAATAGGGCTAAGCCACCGATAACAAATCGCCGTTTAATGCGATTAGAAAAGCCGTGGTTTCTCACCTTAAATAACATCTCCTCATAACTGTCTCCACCTTGCTGTGTCCCAAACTTTATACCATCGAGATTAGCATTATTGCTCGTCGCTTCCGCACTAGAAATTATATAGTAAGTGGGATAAATAGCTTCGAGTAATTTTTGATCAATCGAGACATGTTTAATAACAAAACCTCGTCTAGTTAATTGTTTTAAATGTTCATTGAAGGTTTCTTTGATGAAGCGATCTTCAATTGCTTCGACGATTTCATCGATGACGACTAAAACATGAGGTTTTTTAGCTTTAAGTTTTTCTACATAATTAACGACGGGCCTTTTACTCGTCGTCATATCTTTAAAATCATGACCAGCTAGTAAGTTTAATAAATGAGCGCAGTCAGTGACATTGCGCGTAAAATAAGCGACGGTATCTAAAGAATTGGCAAATGGGAATAGTCCATAACGAGAAATTAAGCCCCACGTTGGTTTAAAGCCAACTAACCCACCATAGGAAGCTGGTTTGCGGACGCTATCGCCGGTATCTGAGCCAAGAGCAAAAGGGACGATTCCGCGTGCACAACAAGCAGCAGAGCCACACGACGAGCCACCGATCATTCTTGTCTGTGTTTCATCCCACGGATTAAACGTTTTTCCTTTGTGGCCACTGGAGCCGGTATCATTCATCGCTAATTCATCAAGTGTTGTTTTCGCGACCATAATGGCTTTTGCTTTTTTTAATCGCCGATAAATTTCAGCAGAAAAAACCGGAATATAGTCCGCTAGTAGACGTGAAGAAGCCGTCGTTAAAATATCTTTTGTTGAGAAATTATCTTTAAGTGCATAAGGAATACCCCAAAAGATATTGTCCTTTTCAGGTTGTTGAGCGGATAACTCTTCCGCCATTAAAAGGGCTTCGGTTTCACAAATATATTCAAAAGCATTATTATTATCCGCTTTGATTTTAGCTAAGGCTTGCTTGACTAAAACTTTCGGCGTAACTTCTTTATTGACTAACGCCTCATGTAGTTCTGTTAAAGAAAGTGATAAATAATCTCTCATTTGACTACCTTTGGGATAACGATTTGCCCATCTTTTTTTTGTTTAGCATTTTTTAAAGATTGTGCTTGAGTTAAAAGCTGAACAGGATAATCTTCTCTTAAATCGCCCACTATTTCGTAAGGAAAAAATAGTGGCTCTACTTCTTCAATTTGTGGAAGTTGACGCATCTTTATAAATGCCTGAAATAAGTGCTCACATTCTTTTTTTAAAATAGCGAGCTCAGTCGGATCTAGCTCGAATTTAAGGTGAGTAGCGATATCTGCTAAGCTTTTTTTAGTAACTTTCTTCATATTAATAACGCCAAGAATTGTTGTTCATCGAGGATAGCAATATTGAGTTCTCGAGCTTTATCTAGTTTACTACCCGCTGCTGAGCCAGCGATGACAACATCTGTCGCTTTGCTCACCGAGCCCGTAACTTTTGCCCCGAGATTTTCTAAGATTTGTGTCGCTTCTTTGCGACCGTATTTACTTAAAGTACCTGTTAAAACGACTGTCTTACCTGAGAAATAAGAATTGGCAGCACTAATCGTCGCCCCGAGGTAATTAAAATTAACTCCTCTGGCTTTTAAGCCATCGATGAGCAAGCGATTAGCGGGATTAACAAAAAAGTCTACAATCGAATCTGCCACTACTGGACCGACATCAGGAATTTCTAATAATTGTTCGTGTGAAGCCATCATCAAGTCATCAATGTGTAAATATTTACGCGCTAAGGTTTTGGCCATTTTCTCGCCGACTTCCTTAATACCTAAGCCAAACAAAACTCTTTCTAAAGAATTGCCTTTACTTTTTTCAATCGCGTTTAAGAGGTTATCGGTCTACTTTTTTTGCCAACCATCAAGGGCGATGATTTGTTCGCGATGATTTTTTAAGTCATAAATGTCAACGATGTTTTTAAAAAAAGCTTGGTTGAAAAATTGTTCCGCTACGCGTTCACCTAAGCCCTCAATGTCCATGGCGTTACGAGAGGCGAAATGAAAAATACTTTCGATTTGTCTTGCTGGGCAAAACGGATTAACACAAAAATGCATCGCCTCAATTTTTTTTAAAGGCTCAGTACATACTGGACAATTAGTAATCATCACAAAAGGTTTTTCTAAACCCGTTCTTTTTTCAATGACGGGTTTAACGATTTCAGGAATAACGTCACCCGCTTTACGGATAAAAACAAAATCGCCGATCATTAAGTTTTTTTCAGCGATGAAGTCTTCGTTATGTAAGGTAGCTCTTTGGACGACACTACCAGCTACTCGTACCGGATCAAGAACGGCATTGGGAGTAATTTTTCCTGTTCTTCCGACGGTAAAAATAATGTCTTTTAATTTTGTGGTAACCACTTCTGGAGGAAACTTATAAGCGATGGCCCACCGCGGAGTTTTCGCGGTGTAACCAAATTTATCATATAAGGCCATATCATCCACTTTGATGACAATTCCATCGATATCGTAAGGTAAATGATGGCGTTTTTCAGTGGACTCTTTAACGTAGCTAATCACCTCTTCAATACCTTGGCACACCCTTCTTTCTGGGTTTGTTTTAAAACCTAGGGAGTCGAGCATTTTTAAAGACTCTGAGTGAAAGCGAATATTAAAATCACTCGAATTAACAAAGTAATACCAATAGGCATCGAGTCCACGGGTGGCCGCTATTGCACTATCGAGTTGCCGAATACTGCCAGCGGCAGCATTGCGGGCATTAGCAAATAGAGGTTCGCCGGCTTCTGCTTTTATCCGATTGAGATGAGCTAAAGATTTTTTCGGCATGAATACTTCGCCGCGCACTTCTAAATCTTCTTTAATTTTTAAATGTGAAGGGACTGACTTAATCGTTAATACATTAGTGGTGACATCTTCTCCAACGACGCCATCTCCTCTTGTGGAAGCGTATTGCAAGGCCCCTTGATAAACTAACGATATGCCGAGGCCATCGATTTTCATTTCAGCGACATAAGTAATTTTTTTTAAGCCTGAAATGTCACGGACTTTCTTATCAAAGTCACGTAAATCATCATCACTAAAAGCATTAGCTAAAGAAAGCATCTGCCGTTTATGTTTAACTTCTTTAAACTTATCTTGCACGAGTCCACCGACTCTTTGCGAAGGAGATAAAGAGGAATAATACTCAGGATGTTCTTTTTCTAAAAGTATTAATTGTTGCATTAAACGATCATATTCCGCATCATCAATCGAAGGATTATCTAAAACATAGTATTCGTAATTGTACTTCTCTAGTGAGGCTCTTAGTTGGGCGATCGTTTCTTTGACACTCATGCAGCATGGCCTCCCTTAGCAACACTCGGGTGTGTCCCTAAAACGGATTTTTCACCATGATCATCAAATTCAACTGTAATTATATCGTCACCCTCTAAGGCAGTGACAACCCCCCGCCCTAAAGTCTTGTGTATTACCACATCACTAACATTCCAATCTTTAACATCGTTACATGCTTCTACGATGACGGTTTGCTTTGAGTCATCAGACGCTTCATCATCAAACGAGAGATGGTCGCCATCATTAAATAATCCTTGCTGGGATTTGGCACCTCTTGAACTACTGCGGAAAATGTTTTCTTGCTCAACTAAAATTTCATTACCGGCTTCTTTTAAAAACTGAGAAGGTAATAAATTGCGTTGCAAGACATGGGAATAATCCATTGTTAATGTTAAGTATAGTTTCTCTTTTGCCCGTGTCATCGCTACATAAGCTAAGCGTCGCTCTTCTTCTAGAGCCACAACACCGCCCTCTTTAAGAGAACGATCATTAGGGAATACTCCCTGATTTAAACGGATGACAAAGATTACAGGATATTCTAAACCCTTAGCCGTATGGACTGTCATCAGTGTGACATAATCGCCTTCGACAAATTCATCTTGGGCAGATAACAAAGCAATATTTTGTAAATATTCATCAAAAGAAGATTCCGGATTGTTTTTTAAGAAATGACGGATGTCTTCAAATAGAGCTTTGACGTTATCATTACGTTCATCACCATCTTCTTCCTTGAGTAGGTGCTCTTGATAGCCAGTAGACCAAATCATGTCCTCTAAAATTTTAGGAAATTCTTCTTTATTTTTTTGGAGTTCTTTACGCGTAATTTCAATATTTGTCACCATTGTCTTTAACGAATTAATGAGTCTGGCGGGCAGCTTGCTTTTTTTAGGATCAACATCTCTTACATACTCATAGAGTGATTGTTCTTCAACTGCGGCTTCTTTTTTAAGAACTAGGTGTGATTTTTCACCAATCCCGCGCCTTGGA
>JAAZFO010000099.1 GCA_012511695.1 Erysipelotrichia bacterium
CAACAAGTATTTTTTCGTTTTTACTTGTAGGAATATTTTTACCTATATAATCAGCGCGTATCGGTAGCTCGCGATGACCGCGGTCGATAAGAACAGCTAACTGAATTGATTTTGGGCGACCGAAATCGTTTAAAGTGTCCATGGCCGCTCTGACGGTGCGACCAGTGTAAAGGACATCATCGACTAAAATGACTTGCTTGCCATTGATATTTAAAGTATTACAAATAACCGGCCCCTTGTTGACATGATCGTCGCGGTGCATGGTGACATCAAGGGGATAAATCTCAACATCAATTTCGGCGAACTGCTGCAAGTTATCTTTAAGGAATCGCGCAATTGGATAGCCTTTTTTTAAAATGCCAACCAAAATTATTTCTGACAAATCAGCGTTGCGCTCGATAATCTCGTGCGTCATTCTTTTTAAGATGCGCGAGAGCTGTTCTTTGTTCAATAATTGTTTCATTAAAGTACCTAATTTTAATATAGCATACAAACTTCTATAAAAATATTTTTTAGTATTCTCTTGCAAGGCATTTTGTCATTGTGATAGATTAGTAGAAGTATAGGTCCTTTAAGTTGTGTCAGAGAGCATGACAAGGTAATGAATCGTAATACTACCTGCATAACATAAAGGACGCCCTAAAGGTGTCCTTTTTGCATAAAGACCATACGAGAAAGAAGGGAAAAAACATATGAAAGAAAAACGTGACGTCGTCGGTTATCTTCCAGATGAAAGACCGTCGTTTGGCAAAGCAATCTTATTTGCATTACAACAATTCCTAGTCATGTTGCCGGCAACAGTGTTGGCCGTCATCATCATGAATGGGATGGGAAGTTTCCCATCAGGCATCTATAGTATCCCAGCGGCGATTATCGCCAGTGGTGTGGCTACTATCAGTTTCTTGCTTATCACCAAGGGGAAAATTCCTCTATACTACGGCTCCAGCTTTTCTTATATCCCCGCTGTGGGTATTGTTCTCGCTAATACTACTGCCGATAACATCACCACATTAGGGGCTATCTTAATAGCTTCCGTAATTTCCGGCCTTATGTCAATTGGTGCCGGTGTCTTAATCAAAGTATTTGGCAAAGAAAAAATTGACACAATTCTTCCTGGTCATATCACTGGTATGATCGCCATGATTATCGGCTTATCACTAGCTGGTAACACTATGTCCGGCATCCTGGTCGACAGCGCTGGCGTTGACTGGTGGTCAGTCTTAATCTCTGTGATTACATTCTTAACTATTGCAATCTTAACTGTCACCCTTAAAAAAGGCTTTATCAGCCAAATTCCAATTTTATTGGGTTTAGGTGTTGGGGTCGTATTTTCTTACGCCTTATGGGTTCCACTCGGTTCCGCTGGTGGGTTTGCAAATTATTTTGCAGAAATTGGTAATGCAAAATCAGTACCGCTTTTAGATGTTATGCCATGGCATACCATTCCTGCGGGTTTTAAAGATTGGAATTTACTTGGAGTTGCGATTATCGCTATCTTTCCAATCGCCTTTGCGACTATTCCTGAATCAGCTGCCCACGTTAACCAAGTTGACTTATATGTCAACGATTTAGCGAACCAAAGACCAGAAAAGAAAGACTATGGCATTCGCCATATGCTTGATGAAAACTTAATCGGTGACGGCACTGCTGACATCGTCGCTGTCGTTCTCGGTGGTCCAGCTGGTACTAACTACGGCGAAAACGTTTCCGCCTCTGCGGTTACCAAAAACTTCTCTTCCTACGTCTTCTTTTTAACAGGCGCCCTTGCTATCATTGTGGGAATTTTATTAGAAGTGTTCCAAATCGGTAACATTAGCATGTTATTAACTTCTCCAGTTATTCAAGGCGTTAGCTTGTATTTATTCGGTGCGATTGCTGTCCAAGGTATTGCTTTAATGGTTGATAAGAAAATTGATATCTTCAATCCACGCGTTATTGCAGTCATGGCTTTTATCGGTATTGTCGGATTAGGCATTGATGCCATTAAAGTGAATGAAAACTTTGTTTTACCAGGCATCGGCCTTGCTGCTTTTGGTGGTATCCTTCTCAACATGTTATTAGTTTTCATTGAAAAACAATTAAGAAAATTAAAACCAAATAATGGACAACCTGTTGATAATGTCGAACCAAAACATGACGAAAAATAATAAACAATAAAATCGTTATAGCATAATAAAAAGCTTGATATTTATATCAGGCTTTTTTTGTTGGGTTCTATTAAATAGAACGTGGAAAATCGTGGAAAAAGTGAATTAACCTCCGAAAACTATTAAATAGAACGTGGACAGGCCGTGACCTCAAAATCACGGCCTTTTCTTATACGTGATAATGAGC
>JAAZFO010000100.1 GCA_012511695.1 Erysipelotrichia bacterium
ATAAAGGGGTTTTCGATATCTCGCTTAATATAAAAAAAGGGGAAATGGTCGGTTTCGTTGGAACGAATGGTTCTGGAAAAAGTACGACCATTAGATGCATTATAGGCTTTATCAAACCCAATAAAGGCTCAGCTTATGTTTTAGGAAAAGAGTCGTGGAAACACGCTGCTGATTTCATTAAAAAAGTCGGTTATGTTCCAGGCGAGATCGCTTTTCCGGATTTAAAAACAGGGACAGAATTTTTAAAAAACCAAGCCGAGTTTTTCCGTTTAAAGGATTTTAGTTACGCTAATAACCTCATCAAAATTCTCCAACTTGATCCGCGAGCAAATTTAAAAAGAATGTCAAAAGGGATGAAGCAAAAAACTGCTTTAGTCGCCGCGCTCATGCATGATCCGGAAATTTTAATTATGGATGAACCGACGACCGGATTAGATCCGTTGATGCGCATCAATTTTATGGATGTAGTCAAAGCGGAACACAAAAAAGGAAAAACAATTTTAATGTCTTCGCAATCTTTTGAAGAGTTGGAAGAAAGTTGCGATCGCGTCGTCTTCTTATTAGATGGAAGAGTTGTATCAGTCGCGGACATGGACGAGATTAAAAATAGAAGCGAACAAGAACTGAAGATCGAGTTTTGTAATCGGGAAGATTATGAAGCTTTTAAACGATTAAATTACAAGATCGTTCGAGATCAAAGCAAATATTATCAAGTTACAGTCAGTATTAAAAAAGGGAGCATCACCCATCTGATGCAAGATTTAAAGAGTTACAAACTGAGATTCATCTCAGAGATTAAATATACGTTGGAAACACACTTTAAGAAAGTTGCCAACATCAAGGAGGAAGTTTAAATGTTCAGTAAAGCACTTTATAAACAATCATGGAAGGCCAATTGGATCCCATGGTTAGCGGTGGTCCTTGTCTCATCTTTTGTCTTAACGATTATCATGTTGATGTCGGGAGGAGAAGGGATTAATAGTTTGACAGAGTCATTTACGAATACATTCGCTAAAGAAGCACTCCAATCAGGTTTTCAAAATACCGCCATTAATTATCATTATGTCGGCAATGAACCAATGGAAACATTTGATAAGGCTTTTTTACAAGGGTATGTTAATGAAATTATAGATAATCCTTACCAAGAACCAACCCAAGAAAACATTGGAAATGCCTATGTCTATGCCATAGATGAACACCAAAAAGAAGTTAAAAATAAAATTTTAACGATTGATTCATCTTTTGAAGAGGGGACTGCTGGTTATGAAGAGTTGTATGGAGCCGCCATGTTGACACTTAACCCAAACGGCATGATGAATACGATTTTTGAACAATATGAACCCGGGTCCTCATCGCCTGATTATGATTTTATGCCTTTGCTTATGAGTTTAGGAGAAGCAGAAATACTCGCTATCTGGATGGGCGGAGGAGCCCCAGATAATCTTTATGATGTCGTCTATACACCTGAAAGAACGGCTTATAGATTTGATCGTTCTTGTCATGCTTCATCCATCTTTTTAGCAGGAAATATGTCTTCAAGTGCCGCTAAGGAAGCTATTTTAGAGACACTATCTGAAGCTCATATTGACGCAGAAACGTATGAGACATTTGGCTTTGATTATGAAGGACTTAAAAGTATGGCCAGTGCTGCTACTGTGACTTTTCAAGCGCGACTAGATTTTGAAATTTCAAAATTGGATATCAATGATTTTGTTGATAACGAAGCCTACTTTACTCGTCTTTATGAACTAAAAGAGGAACTTCAAGAATCGATTACGGCGACAATTTTAACAAAACTTCCAGCCGAACTAGCGGATTCCATGGAAGATATGAAAGACCAAGATATGTATTCAATGATGGTCGCCAACATGTATTTTAAGATCGTTGGTTTATTGATTTCTGTTGTTTACGTCATCATAGTCGGCATTAGTCTTGTTTCTGGTCAAGTCGATTCAGGGTCAATGGCTTACGTTTTATCAACAGGTACCAAAAGAAACACGGTGACATTTACCCAGATGGTTTTCTTTGTGACTTCAATGCTTTTATGGTTTGTGACCACAACAGCGGTTTCGATCGCCTGCTTCTTTGTGGCCCCACCAGTGCGAACAGCAGTGACATTAAGTACACTTGTTTTGTTTAATGTCGGCGCATTTTTAGTCGCTTTAGCCCTAGCGGGTATCGTCTATCTTGCTTCATGCATATTTAACCGTTCAAAAAGAGCGATCGCCCTCGGTGGTGGTTTCTCAGTTTTGACATTGATCTTTACTATTCTTGGCTTATTTGCTAGTGACAACACCCCTTCAATGGTGCGGATGGATGCTCTTAGCTTCTTTAATTCTTTGTCGATAGCAACACTTTATGACATCACATCAATTACTAATAACGCAGTGGAGTATATTTGGAAATTTGGCATTCTTGCCGGAATTGCGTTCGTGTGTTTTGCCGCCGGCATGAAAATTTTTAAGAAAAAAGATTTACCGCTATAGTGGTCTAAATAGTAAACATAAATTTAACGATGCTCATTTTTTAAGCCCGCGACACTTTTAGTAAAAGTAAGAGATGTAGCTAGAGAGTAAAAAAAATCGATAATAATAGCAACTGGCAAAAAAAGTCTTTGTTAGTAGCCGGTGTTTTTATCTTAATTTAGTGATAATTTTTGTTGTTATCTTTTGGTTTTTATTTATAATAAAGACTATAAGTAGTAAGCGGGAGTAGCTAAGTTATAGATTCGTCAACACGACTAAAAGTCCGGACTATGACCATGTACACGATGTATTATGCGCGAGACGATTACACCGAAAAGGAGTAATTAAATATGTTCGAAACCAAAAGCACCAAACAAGTCCTTACTGAGCTCAATGTCGATGCCAAACACGGTTTGCCAAAGGAAGAAGTAGCTAACCGTCGAGCAAAGTATGGACCAAACAAATTAATTGAAAAGAAAAAAGTACCTATTATTTTGGCCTTTTTTTCTAACTTCAATGATCCGATGATTTATATTTTGCTAACCGCGGCTTTATTAAGTGTCGCTGTTAGTATTTTTAATGTCATTCAACATCAAAAACCTTTTGAATTTGCGGATCCAATTATTATTATGGGCGTTATTTTCTTAAATGCTATTATTTCGACTGTCCAAGAAAGCAAGGCCGAAAAATCGCTTGAGGCTTTGAAAAAAATGTCATCGCCGACATGCTTAGTAAAAAGAGATGGCCATTAGCTAGAATGCAAAGCCGAACAATTAGTTCCAGGTGATATCGTCGTTTTGGAAGAAGGAAGAACTGTCCCCGCTGATTTAAGACTTATTGAAGCCATTAATTTAAAAACTGATGAGTCGTCATTAACCGGTGAATCTTTACCAGTGGAAAAAAATGCTGGTGTTGTCTTTTCTGAACAAATCAGTGTCGGAGACCGGGTTAATATGGCCTACATGTCGACACCTGTAGTGTATGGACGTGGTGAAGGAGTCGTTGTCTTAACTGGTATGGAAACTGAAACCGGTAAGATTGCCCAAATGCTCTCTGAGAGTGGTGAAGGGTCGACGCCATTACAAAAACAATTAGCTAGACTCTCAAAGTTCTTAGGGATATTAACCCTCATCATGGTCGCCCTTTTGTTCGGTGTGCAGCTCATTGATTTAGCGCAAGCGAACCCTACTTCTGATGGTTGGTTAAACGGAATTGTTAATAACTTTATGTTTGCTATCTCTTTAGCCGTGGCTGCTGTTCCGGAAGGTTTACCAGCGGTTGTGACGATAGTTTTAGCTCTTGGTGTACAAAAAATGGTCCGTGCAAATACGATTGTTAGAAAGCTTCCTTCGGTGGAAACTCTCGGTGCTGTCTCTGTTGTGTGTGCAGATAAAACTGGCACGCTTACACAAAACAAAATGACAGTGGTGTGCGCGTATATTAACGAAAAAATATTAGATGAAAAAGCTTCTCTTGGTGAGGAAAGTAAATTTTTGGCCATGGGTTTATCTCTTTGTAGTGATGCTGTGGTCGATGATGGCGTTTATGGCGACCCCACTGAAATCGCTTTAGTCGAATATGCGAACAAAACGGAGCAACATAAAACTGATTTAGAAAAAGAGGCCCCACGTGTCAATGAAATTCCTTTTGATTCCACTAGAAAGATGATGTCCACCCAGCACTTATATCAGGGTCAAAAATTAATCTTTACTAAAGGGGCGATTGATTCGATTTTGAAAGTCGCTGATCGGATTGACATCAATGGACAAGTGCGGGCGCTAACTACGCAAGATAAAAACAATATTATGGCCGCTAGTGACGAAATGGCAAATGATGCCTTACGGGTACTCGGTTTAGCCTATAAGTACGATGATAATCTTAAAGAAGAACAATTAATTTTTGTTGGTTTAGTAGGGATGATTGATCCTCCAAGACCAGAAGCTGCCAAAGCGGTTGAAATCTTTAAGCGGGCGGGCATTGCCACTATTATGATTACTGGTGATCATAAAACTACTGCGTTAGCGATTGCTAAACAATTAGGAATTATCGAACCAGGAGAAGAAGCGGTTTCCGGTGAAGAAATCGATGCTTTAACGCCCGAGCAATTACAAGAAAAAGTAAAACACGTCCATGTCTTTGCCCGTGTTTCTCCTGCCAATAAAGTCCAAATTGTTAATGCTATTAAAGCTAATGGTTCGATTGTGGCGATGACTGGCGACGGTGTTAATGATGCGCCGTCTTTAAAAAATGCTGATATCGGTATTGCCATGGGCATTACAGGTACTGATGTCGCTAAAGGGGCGGCGGATATGGTCTTGACCGATGATAACTTCGCTTCAATTCAAAAAGCTGTTGAAGAAGGGCGTAGCGTCTATGCGAATATTAAGAAAACAGTCTTGTTTTTGCTGTCTACTAATATTGCAGAAGTTATCGCTATGTTCGTGGTCGTGTTGCTGTCTTTATTCCTCCCTAACCACAGTTTACCGACCCCATTATTGGCTATTCATATTTTATGGGTTAACTTAGTGACCGATGCCTTGCCGGCTATCGCTTTGGGGGCCGATGAAAAAGAAGAAAGAATAATGGAAGAAAAACCGCGCAATCCGAAAGAATCTTTATTTTCTAACGGTGGGTATTGGGTCACATTTGGGTATGGTACAGTCATTACCGTGGCCACTGTTTTTGCTTATTTAATGATTCCGATAATTGAGTATCAAAGTTATTCTCTTCAAGCGATCGCTGAAACTTTTGCCAATAACCCCGATGTCTTATTGATGAGTCAAACTTCAGCTTTCTGTGTCCTGGCTCTATGTGAACTTTTCCATATGTTTGGGATGACTTCTTTACGCAAATCGTTTGTCCACAATTTCAAAACTAAGAATTGGTTGCTCTGGGTAGCTTTCTTTGTCGGTTTCGCTTTACAATTCGCCGTCGTGCAAATTCCAGGATTAAATGCTTTCTTCTCCTGTTATGCTTTAGACTTTGTCCACTGGCTCTATGTCATCGCCTTATCGATATCTCCATTAGTCGTCCATGAAATCATCGCTTTAATTTTTTATCTTAAAAGAAAAGCGAAAGATAAAACTGCTTTAGTTAAGTAGAATAAAGCTTGATGCGCAGCCTATTAATTAAAACGATATAAGGGTAGTTAATTGCTATAAAAGTGACACTTATTGTACGGTTGCGCTTTTAGCAACAACTGCGACCTAAAAAAAGATAGTTTTAAAAATCTATGTCCTAGAGACATTAGTTAAATGAAATGGAAAGCTGCTCTTTAGTCATTTGTCAAAAAACTTTGACATTAATAGGGGATTTCGTATAATAATTAAGCACAATAAAAAAATACATTTTGTGTAGCTGTCAGTGCAGTGATAAGCGAACTCAGTTGCCGACTTAGCTCAATCTGGCAGAGCAACTGAATCGTAATCAGTAGGTTGCGGGTTCAATTCCTGTAGTCGGCACCAGAAGGGTATTTAGCTCAGCTGGGAGAGCATCTGTTTGACGTACAGAAGGTCGGCGGTTCGATCCCGTCAGTACCCACCAAAAAAGTAAATAGCCCAAACAGGGCTTTTTTACTAAAAGCACGCGTAGTTTAGTGGCAGAACTTTAGCTTCCCAAGCTAACCGTGCGGGTTCGATTCCCGTCGCGTGCTCCATTAGCAATTGAATTAGCTTCCAAAATTCGGAGAGAAAGTGTAGAAATCCATCCGAGAAGGAAGCTTTTTACGTCACTAAAATAATCAATTTTGTTTAGAAAACTAAAAGACATGATTTTTTTTCTTTAGTTTTCTAAATATTGATTTATAATTTAGATGAAGGAAACGTTATGCTAGTTAATTATAATAAATTGTTTGAAATCTTAAAAAAAAGAAATATTCCACTAACTAAATTAAGAGAAGATATAGGTGTATCAACTGCTACTATTTCTAAATTAAATAAAGGCGATTACACCTCATTGCAAACCCTAGAGAAAATATCTAAGTATTTGCATGTGCAAATCGGTGAGTTAGTCGAATTTAATCTAGTCCATAATAAAACACCACTATTAAAAAGATTACTTGAAGAAAAAAACAATAAAATAAAAGGTGGTGTATACCATGAAACTCAAGTTATCATGGCGTATAACTCTAATCATATTGAAGGCAGCAAGCTATCTCTAGATGAGACAAGATTTATATTTGAAACTAATTCAATCATTCTAGACAATGAAAATGGTAAAGTGAGTATTGATGA
Source organism: Erysipelotrichia bacterium (assembly GCA_012511695.1). Taxonomy (GTDB): domain Bacteria; phylum Bacillota_I; class Bacilli_A; order RFN20; family CAG-826; genus RUG14515. The sequence goes on from JAAZFO010000100.1 coordinate 6,698, forward strand.
TATAAATGAAACTATTAATCACTTTAGAGCGATTGATTATATGTTAGAAATAGTGTTCGAGCCTTTAACTGAATCAATCATTAAAGATCTTCATTTTATATTAAAAAGAAACACCAAAGATGAAACACTAGATTGGTTTAATGTCGGCGATTATAAAAGCCTTCCTAATATAGTTGGCGGCCTGGAAACAACCCATCCACTAAATGTTGAATTTGAAATGAAAAAACTAATAAATGAATATGAGAATAATGAAAACAAAATTTTTGAGGACATTGTTGACTTTCATTACAGATTCGAAAAGATTCACCCATTTCAAGATGGTAATGGCAGAGTGGGACGACTAATAGCTTTTAAAGAACTATTAAGATTTAATCAAGTTCCTTTTACTATAAATGATGAATTAAAAGCTTTTTATTATCGAGGCTTTCAAATGTATGAAAAACAAAAAGGTTATTTACTAGATACTTGTTATGCTGGCCAAGATAAATATAAAAAATTACTGGATTACTTTAAATTAAAATATTAAATATATTATTTATCTTCTTATCAGCAGTCTGCGCTAAAAAAACCATACTAATAAAATATAAAATATTTATATTCTCCAAATAATGTTATATAAACCAATTAATTGGAGAAAATAATGTGATTGTTACTATTTTAGAACTAAAGGAAAAATATAAAGAATATTTCGTTATTAACGGAAAGACCAAAAGAGACGTTAGACCATTTACTAAAGATCAAACAAGTCTTGATTTATAGAATAAACAATTTTTTAAAACAATTACTAGACAATGCCTTATTTAATGAGTGGTGAAAAATTAAACAATGATTGAGAAACCGTAAACGAACTCCTTAGTTTTTAAAACTCCCATTCCTGGGGAAAAGAATACTAAATAAGCGTCAATTTAAAAAGCTTATATCTTTCTGATTCACAATAAATTAAGGTATTTAAACAATTGAAATCAAGGTGTGAATG
>JAAZFO010000014.1 GCA_012511695.1 Erysipelotrichia bacterium
CGCTGTACTTGTCTTTTACCTTCTTGACGAACTATCCGGAATTTCCGGATAGTTGCTGTGCGCTGTAACTCTTCCTCGCTAAATATATTATTGAGATGTTCGTTAATTGTACGAACATCTTTATCAAAAAGCTCCGCCATTTGCGCCTGACTTAACCAGACGGTATCCTGCTCTAGCGCCACACTAAGCTGTGCTTGTCCATCAGAACTAGTAAAAATTTGAATTTGTTGCGTTATATCATTCATCAGCATCTCTTTTACTTTGGTTTTTACTTATACGTTTTCCCTATCTGACAGGATAGTTGTCTCTCGTAAATTTTAACCAGATAAGAAAGGATATCCCTCACCTCTTTCGCTACTTCACACTAAACAAGTAAATTTTTTATTACAAAGTATTCAAAAGAAACTATCAAAAGTTGCTTTGTACTCACTATTGCGTATTAAAAGTTGTTTGTTCGTTAGTCTGAGATAAATTAATTGTTTCTTTTGCAAACTACTTCGGCTCTTGGGTCTAACCTGAGTTCCAATAATTACTCCAGGCACCTGATTATCTTTAAAAACACGTATCTGTTTAAAATACTGATACGTCGATATAAGCTGATCGCAGCCTTTTGATGTATTGTTACCCTTGAGTTCTACTAACAACGAGCGATTAGTCATGCAGCAACTGAGCATATAATCAACGGCTTCTTGATTTTTTATATAACAACCATCGACTCTTGTCTTCAAATACTCTCGACGATCCGGATTGGAAATATGCAGTGCAACAGAAGAACCTTTATCCTTAAAGGTAATTATTGAATGCGTGACTAACTCATGACACCCTTCTTTTTGATTATTAATCGGCATTTCTTTCTAGCTCCATTAACTGAAAGAATTCATCTTCTAGAGTTGAAGAAAAACCATCTAAATACTCACCATCTAACAAGCCTGTTTCACTGTCTATGATTGACGCTGACTTCCCATCACGTAACTCATAGGCTGCTACATTTTGACCATCAAGCCAACAATCGGGTCGTACAATTTCTTTTAATTTCTTATTTAAAGAGGGATAATTTGTGTTTATTTGGCCTGCAAGCAATAAATTATTTAACTGACTAAGAATATAAGGACTATGTGTTGATATAAAAATTTGGCTAAAGCCTCGTTTATTGTTTCGTGCGGCAAGAAGTGCTTTAAGCAATTTACCTTGCGCTTCAGGGAAAAGATGCGCCTCCGGCTCCTCAAGATACATCATGCCGGCATTATGCTGTTCATCCGTTGTACATAAGAAAGCCATTAAAGGAAAAGCTTCTTGCTGACCTGAGGATAAAATATTTAATGGGATATGCCTGCCATCAACCGTCTCGATAAACTCTGTATTCCCGTTGATTTCTAAGTTACCTTTAAAAATATCTCTAAATATTTCTCGATCGTTGTTCTGTATACCCTGTTGCTTAATTTTATCTAAGCTGGACATATAAACTCTGGCAAATGATCGTGTGATCTCATCCAAACCTTCATTTTTAGTAAGGACTGAAACTGCTTTACTGAGACTGGTAAATAATGAACGACCTGCAGGGATATAGACTTGCTGAGTAAATATTCCTTCATCTAAAAAGAGTTCATCTATAGCTTTACCAAAAATTATTTCCAAGCCTCTTAACACATTAATCACTTGTGTTTGCGGATTTTTACTAGCTGCTAATCCATTAGCAGTAGAATTTCTCACCTCTTCCTCAGCAGCATTAATAAACTGAATTAGCTCAAGGAAATCGTTACTCACTTCTACCTTAATAGAGTCTTGCTGGCGTAGCAATTTTATTACCATTTTGCCTAACTGAAATTCTATTTCAAAGTCACCCGCCCCCCAAGCGGAGTAAGGAAACCAAGTTTTAAAATCTTTAATTAAAAAATCGTTAATCTGAAACTTACGGTTTTCCTTTAAAATCTCAAAAGGTATATCAGCTACCTTATCCACGAAATAATAAGCTAGTTTATATAAAACACTTTTACCGCTGCCCTGCTCACCAATAAGTATAGTGACATCTTTAAATTCCACATCTACATCTTGCAAACAAGAAAAACTCTTGACTCTAAGTCTCATACAACTCTACCCCACATCAGAATAATCTTTACTATATAACAAACTAAGGTGCCCAATAAGGCTAATGCATGGATTTATCCTACTGATAGGCTAATCCCCCATTTTAAATCTTAGTTCTTTTCCAAATGACTTAAAGCAATTTTTACCTATGTATTTTTACGAATAGACGCGATTAATTTTTTAGTTAAGATTTAAATTCAATAGCTACTTTTTTGTACTATTTTTGATGCAATCACTGTCTCAGAGCGCTTATCAAATTGGAAACATACTCTTTTAGTTCCGACTTAATCTGACACTGTAACGCCTCCTTAATTCATTCTTCAATCGGTGCCTACCGTGCGCTTAGAATAGAGAATCTGCTAATATTAACTAATATATTATTCTCATCCAATATTAGAATTACTAGCACCCATGGATTACATGCAACTTGTCTCACTACGCCAGCATCACCCTGCTTGGCGGTTGCTACGAGCCGACAATGCACCTCTCATCATCAGCTTTCTTCAACAGACGTTTGTTGCACCCAACTTACGTAGCTTAGAACAGACAACCCTAGCCTCAAAACTTGACGACCTGATTTACAGTCTGCATCAAAACTTTGGTGAAACACTCTTTCCTCGCGCTGCTAGCGCCTACTTGGATGACTGGGCCGACAACAGCAATGGCTGGTTACGCAAGTTTTACCAAACAGGTAGCGATGAAGCCCACTATGAACTAACTGTTGCCACAGAAAAAGTCATTGAATGGCTAAACAACTTAGGCAGACGACAGTTTGTTGGTACCGAATCTCGTCTGTTGGCCATTTTTGATCTGCTGCGCCAGGTCGTAGATGGCAGTGAAACCAATCCTGAAACACGCATAGCCGAACTCGAAAAGCGCAAAGCAACGATTGATGCTGAAATTGCCAGAATCAAGACTGGTCAGGTTGATCTAATGGATGCGACTCGAGTACGCGAACGCTTTCTTGAGGTTAGCAACAGCGCCGACAGCCTACTTTCCGACTTCCGTGAAATTGAACAAAA
>JAAZFO010000101.1 GCA_012511695.1 Erysipelotrichia bacterium
AAGCTAAAGAGAAACAGGATTTAGATATTATTGGCCAATTTGGTGTCGGTTTTTATAGTGCCTTTATGGTGGCCGCAAAAGTTGAAGTTCTGACGAAAACTTTAGATGATAAAGCTTATTTATTTGTTTCCGATGGGCAAGAGTCTTATTCCATTGAAGAAACTAAAAAGGATTCCGTCGGCACTGAAATCACGATATTTTTAAAAAAATCTTCAAAAGCGGAAGACTATGATGGTTTTTTAGAAGAATACCGTTTGCAAAATTTAGTCAAAAAATATAGTGATTATATCCGTTATCCGATTAAGATGGCTGTCACTAAAAAAGAACCTAAACTCGATGCCGAAGGGAAACCTATTGAAGGCAAGTATACTGACAAAAAAGTTGTGGAAACACTCAATTCTATGATCCCGCTTTGGAAGAAGAATAAGAGTGAGGTTACAAAAGAAGAGCTCAATACTTTTTATAAAGAAAAGTTTTATGACTATCAAGACCCAGCCACATCATTATTTATAAGAGTGGACGGCAGAATTACTTATGATGCACTTCTTTATATTCCAAGTCACGTGCCTCATAACTTATATAGCGATAATTATGAAAAAGGGTTACAGCTATATAGCAAAGGCATATTTATTAAAGACAAATGCGCTGAGCTCATCCCCGACTATATGAAGTTTGTCAAAGGTTTGGTTGACAGTGCAAATTTCTCCTTGAACATTTCACGTGAGATGTTGCAGCAGTCTCCAATTCTTCAAAAAATCAGTGAAAATATTGAGAAAAAGATCGTCGCTAAATTGAAAAATATTAAAAAGAAGGATTTTGAAAAATATACCAGTTTTTGGAAGAATTTCGGCGAACACATCAAGTATGGTTTATACGCCACTTATGGCAGTAAAAAAGAGCTGTTACAAGATTTATTAGTTTTTCATTCTTTGAATAATGGAGATAACTATATTTCCCTTAGCGACTATAAAGCAAAAATGGCTAAAGGCCAAAAATATATTTACTACGCTTCGGGCGAAAATCTCGATGCCATCAAATTGATGCCACAAATAGAAAAATACAAAAAAGCTGATATCGATGTCTTGTTACTCGATCAGAAGATTGATGAATTTGCCATCATGATGCTTCGCGAATTTAAAAAAGTAGAATTCAAATCTATCAGTGATGAAACTGCAGCAGAACTTACTAAAGAAGACCAAGAAAAAGTCGAGCAGATTACCGCTGATAACAAACGATTGCTCGACACCTTCAAAGAAAGTTTAGCTGATCAAGTAAACGATGTGATTATTTCCACTAAATTAGTGGAAGCCCCTGTCTGCTTTTCTACGAAAGATGGTTTATCTTTAGAGATGGAAAAAACTTTAAATCAACAGCCCGGAATGGGAGAGAACGTTAAAGCTCAAAAAGTTTTAGAACTCAACCCTGATCACGCATTATTTAAGGCTTTTGCGGCTATTCAAGATAATGATGAACTAGTGAAAAACTATGCTTTGATTCTTTATGAAGAAGCGATGCTCCTAGAAGGGCATGATATTACCGATAAACAAAAATTTGTCGAGAAAATTAATGAACTATTAGTCAAAGCCCTCTAAAGAGTGTTTGTTTCTATAAGTGGCCTACCAAAAAATAGTAGGCCACTTTTTTGCTGTAGGTAAATGATTTATGAATATGGTATTATCTAATTAAAGTTAATTAAAATTTATTTTTATTTCGTTTTTTATCTTATTTTTATTTCGTAAATTATAATGAAAAACAGGGGAAATTATATGTCTAAAAAACATCAAAACTTGATCGAACAAATGACTCTAAAAGAAAAAGCGAGTCTCACTAGCGGTAAGGATTTTTGGCAATCTAAAAATATTGACCACCTAGATATTCCGAGTATCTTTTTAGCTGACGGGCCTCACGGAGTGAGAAGGCAAGCCGCGGCCTCAGATCACCTCGGATTAAATGTTTCGATTCCCGCTACTTGTTTTCCTACTGCTGCCACCATGGCTAATTCATGGGACGTCGCGCTTGGTGAAAAGCTTGGCTTGGCTTTGGGAAAGGAAGCAGCAGTCCAAAAGGTCAACGTCCTACTAGGCCCAGGAGTAAACTTGAAAAGAAACCCACTTTGTGGTCGTAATTTTGAATATTTTTCTGAAGACCCTTATTTAGGTGGCAAAATGGCTGCCAGTTATATTAAAGGTATTCAAGCTAATGGGATTTCGGCGTGTGTTAAACACTTAGCTTGCAACAACCAAGAAGAAAACCGGATGACCCTTGATAGTGTGGTCGATGAAAGAACATTTAGAGAGTTGTATTTGACCGCTTTTGAAATTGCCGTTAAAGAAGGGCAAGTTAAAAGCGTGATGTCTGCATATAATTTGATCAATGGTGTGTTTGCTAATGAAAACAAATACCTATTAGTAGATATACTAAGAGAAGAATGGGGTTTTAAAGGCTTGGTGGTTACTGATTGGGGAGGAAATAACGACAGCGTCGCCTCTTTAAAGTGTTATAACCAATTAGAAATGCCAGGCACGCTCGATCGCCCAGAAGAAATTATTGAAGCGATTGAAAAAGGCGAGCTAGACGAAAGCGTATTAGGTGATAATGTCGCCACTATGCTTGATATTGTCTTTGAAACGATGGAAAAGGGAGTGAAAAAAGCTCCAGAAAAATTCGATGAAGAAAAGCACCATCTTTTTGCCCGTCAATGCGCTGAAGAAAGTGCTGTTTTATTAAAAAATAATGGCGTATTACCGTTATCTAAAAAGAAAAAGGTTGCCTTTATCGGAGATTTCTTATATTCGCCTAGATATCAAGGCGCTGGCAGCTCAATTGTTAATCCCACCAGGCTGGACAATACAATGGCGTTATTAGACGATTACGATTTAAATCTCGTCGGAGTTTGTCGTGGGTTTAATCGTTATGGTAAAAAGAATAAAGCTTTATATAGAGAAGCAATTGCTCTAGCAGAACAAGCTGAGGTAGTAGTACTTTACCTTGGCCTTGATGAAGTCACGGAAGCTGAAGGTCTCGATAGAATTGATCTTAAATTAAAAGAAAATCAAATTTCATTATTAAGAAGTATCAAAGTTTTAGGAAAAGAAATCGTTGTTGTACTCGCCTGTGGCAGTGTTGTTGAAATGCCATTTGCCACTGAAGTTGACGCCATTTTACACGGCTATTTAAATGGTCAAGCAGGGGCCGCTGCAATGTTAGATATTTTAGTGGGTAAAATTAATCCTTCTGGTAAGTTAAGCGAGACGATTCCGTTTCGTTATGAAGATGTCGCCAGTAGTGATAATTTCCCGAGCAAAACCAGAAGGATTGAGTATCGTGAAGCATATGGCGTCGGTTATCGCCATTTTGAAAAAGCCAATCTTCCAGTCTGTTTTTCGTTCGGCTTTGGCTTATCTTACACTAACTTCGAGTACTCTAATTTAGTAGTCACTGGTGAAGGTGTTACTTTCGATATAAAAAATACGGGTAAGGTTTCGGGCAAAGAAGCGGCTCAATTATACGTCGGTATAAAAGAAAGCGCAGTCATTAGACCGCCCAAAGAATTAAAAGGTTTTATCAAAATCGACCTTAAAGCAGGCAAAACTAAAACCGTTCATATTCCGTTTGATGATAAAACTTTTAGATATTTTAATGTTTTAACTAACAAATGGGAAATTGAGCCGGGCGTTTATGACTTATATGTCGGCTCTTCAAGTGCGGATATTTTGTTAAGTGGCGTCATTGAACAAACTGGAACTGGTGCGCCCGTTCCTTACGATAAAAGCACATTACCTAATTACGTAACGGGCGATTTAAGAAATATTCCTGATGAGGAATTTGCCGCACTACTAGGT
>JAAZFO010000102.1 GCA_012511695.1 Erysipelotrichia bacterium
CCTTTATCCTTGAGTTTTTTAATAATTGAAATAGATAAAAATTGGTTAGCCTGGCTCGTCGCTTCCGTAATTTCGATTTGAATGAGATTAACTGGAATCTTATACTCCCGCAAAATATCCATGACGACATCCAAGAAGTTCGCTGAATAGAATTCATGCAAAGAAAAGTTGACCGAAACGGGGAGTACCCTTTTACCTCTTCTAATTAATTCATTTAAATCCGCGCATACCTGGCGCAAAACATAAATATCAATATCGTGAATCAACCCGACGACTTCCGCCTTATTAAGGAAAGTTTTCGGGGATAATAGTCCATACTTGGCACTATTCCACCTAATCAAAGCTTCTGAAGAAATAAAACTTCTGGAATTTAAATGGAATTTTGGTTGATAGTAGACGACGAACTCTTTATCAGCTAAGGCTTGAGTCATTTCTTCGATGTCGCTAGCGGAAACGACTTTGCGGAAATTTTCTTGATAAAAAGTGACACTTTCAAAGTTTCGTTCAGAGATGTCTCTAGCGAGCATTGCATTTTCAATTTGATCGGTGACCGTTTCTTTTTTGGCCACAAAAATACCGAAAAATGGTTGCACCCAGATGTGACGACAATTTTCTTCAGAAAAACGATAAATTTCTTTGGATATAATTTCACAAATTTCTTGAATTTTTTGATTCGTTTGCCCATAAGCAAAAACCAAAAAAGTCCCGCGAGAAAAAGCGTGCACGAAGTGCTTTTTAAGACTGTTTACATTTTGGTGAAGCGAGTTAAGAAATGAGGCGATGTAGCTATTTAGCGTTTGAATTTCCCGATTGCGATTAATATTTCGTGAAATTGGCAAATTAGAAAAAGTAAAAGCGATCATGTGTTTCTCTTTGCGTTTACTTCTAAAAATCTTGTGTTTTCTCTCTACGCGCCTCATGAAGGAATAAAGATTATTAAAATCACTTCTAGCGCCGAGATGATATTCATTTTCTGATTGTAATATTCTGAGTAAAGTGAAGTCATTACAATATCTAAAAACAGAAGTGATGACAAAAGTCGCCCAAAAATCAACGACGACAACCACCACGATTAATAATATAGAATGACCGATAAACCAATCTAAGGCTAATCCGACAATTAACATCACAAAAGCAATGATAAACAATCCACTATTGATAATAAAATTTATGAGTCTTTTACGGCTAATTTTCATTTTTATCTCCAGACTTTTTTGCTAGCATTTCTTGTAATAATTGGTCTTTAAGAAGTTTCTTATCTTTTGCTGATAGTTGCCGCCCACTGCTCGTAACATCAACTTGATCTGCTACGCTTTCTACCTTTAATTCATCTGGCTCTTTATAGGCTTTGAAAAGATCAATAACGCTTGTGATGATTAAATAAAACGAAGGGATTAATAATAAAAACAAAAGGCCGAATGGGGAGCTGACAAAATTAAAGACACCACCTAATATTGGACTATTGGCAATGACTCGGCCGAGTAATTCTTTTTCCGTAAAGGCTTGATATTGGTTAGCAGCCGAGGCATAGCCTTCAAGATTAATACCCGCGACGATGAAAGTATAACGGCCTTCGCCTTTAATTAAATTTTCGTTAATTAAAACTTCTTTTAAGCGGTGAGTCATCGGCACATTTGTCGGTTGAGTTTTATTAGTATAATGAGCATTTTCAGCTTTTAATGGTTTCGTGTACGGTGTATTAGCTCCATAAGCATCCATAAATGTTAAATCGATAGTTTCACCATTTTGATACCGCTCGTAAATTTTTTGAGGGTCTTCTAAAAAAGTGATGATTGCGGAATCGACTTTGTAGTCCGGCTCCATTGAATTTGTTTCAACGATGAATGTCGCAAAGCCAAAACGGATATCTTGATTGTAGTGTTCACCCTTGTGAATCATGCCATCGATTTGCCCAGCAAAAACTACTAAAAAAAGCGCGATAAAAATACCAGTAAAAACCCATTCAATGGTTTTTCTTAATTTACTCTTCGGTTTTTTGTTTTTCTTTGGGCGAGTTTTACTCATAATTCGTGCATTTTCCTCCAAGTCCTGAATTCGAAAGGTTGTTAAGGTAATGATTTTTCTATTAGTTATATCATAACCAATAGTCGTTTATAAGA
>JAAZFO010000103.1 GCA_012511695.1 Erysipelotrichia bacterium
TTCCATGTCGATATTGTACAAGCGATCGGCAAAGTGCCCATTGCCTTAGACAATGTTGATTTATTTTCGTTAACCGGTCATAAGATTCACGGCCTTCCCGGCAGTGGCTTACTCATCAAAAAAAGACAAGTTTTACTCAAAGCGCACAATATCGGTGGTGGCCAAGAAAATAATTACCGCAGCGGGACGAATACTTTAGCCCTTTCGGCTGCTATCGCTAAGGCCTTAAGACTCGTTACCGCCCAACAAAAAGACAATTACCGCCATGTGACGACCTTACGCGATCGCTTGTGGCGTTATTTAAACGATAATCCTCATCTGTACAAAATAAATTCTTTTTTTAAGGACAATCCTTATATTGTTAATTTTTCACTTTTAACGCGAAAAGCGAGCGTCGTCGTTGAAGCTTTGTCAAACCGGCAGATCATGGTTTCTTCCGTGTCGTCTTGTCATTCAAAAAAAGAAAAATTTAGTGCAGTTATTTATGCGATGTATCATGATGAAACTTTAGCGCAAAATACTATTCGCGTTTCTTTTTGCAAAGAAAACACACTCGAAGAAGTCGATGAACTCATCAAGGGATTAGATGAAATTATTGAGGGATTAAAACAATGATTAAATATGACCACATTATGATTCGCTACGGCGAATTATCAACGAAAGGTAAAAATCGTAAAGATTTTATCCGTATTTTGTTTCAAAACGTTAAAGCGGCGTTAAAAGATTGGCCGTCTTTAACCTATATCATGCGCTATGATCACATTTACATCAGTTTAAATGAAGTGGCGCACTTACCTGTTATTGAGCGCTTACAAGATGTCTCTGGCATCTATTCACTCTCGTTAGTTTATCGGTGTGAAAAAGATATTGAAGTCCTTAAAAAAAGCGCTTTAAAACTAATCAAAGAAGAAAGCGGTAAAACTTTTAAGGTTAAAACCTAAAGAAGTGACAAAAAATTTCCGCTTATCAGTGATCAGATTACACGGGCTGTCGCTGGCCATGTCTTGCGTAATACTCCGCATTTAAAAGTCGACGTTCACCACCCTGATATACTTTTATCCGTTGAAGTAAGACACGAAGCTGCTTATATTTTTACGCAGACTTATTTAGGAGCGGGTGGCTATCCTCTTGGGGTCGGAGGCAAAGCTATGCATTTACTTTCGGGCGGTATTGATTCTCCAGTAGCGGCTTATTTAATGATGAAGCGTGGAGTTAGTCTTGAGTGTCTCCATTTTGCTTCTCCCCCTTATACGCAAATGGGAGTCATTTATAAATTGGAAGATTTATTAAAAACTTTAAACCGTTATCAACCGCGAATCCGTTTGATCATCGTCCCATTTACTAAGATCCAAGAAGCCATTTATGACCATGTCCCAGAAAGTTATTGCATCACCTTAATGCGACGGATGATGTTTCGTCTCGCTGAAGCTTTGGCTAAAAGAAGAAAATGTCCTGTCATCTCCACTGGCGAATCGATCGGGCAAGTAGCGAGTCAAACCTTACAATCGATTCGAGTCATTAATGCGGTGACTAATACCCCAATTATTCGTCCGTTGGCAACGACAGACAAAATGGAAATCATTAAGATAAGTACTAAAATCGGGACCTATGATATTTCGATTCGGCCTTATGAAGATTGCTGCACTATTTTTACGCCAAAAGCCCCAAAAACGATGCCGCGTCTTAAAGAGGTTGAAAATTTTGAAAAAACTTTCGACTATGAGAGCTTGCTTAAAGAAGCTTTGGCTAATATTGAAACAAAGTTCATCAGTATTGATGACGAAGAACAACTACTCTAATAGTTTTTAAACTCGATGACTATTCAATAAAAAAACCGCATTTGGGGCGTTCACACAGGGATTTATGAAAAGATTGTGTGACAGCTTCAAGCGGGGTAAAAAA
>JAAZFO010000104.1 GCA_012511695.1 Erysipelotrichia bacterium
GGGTTTAACGTCGTAAACTTTTCCGATAATGTCTTGACCAACTTGATACTTCATAAAAACTATATATAAAAATAATACCACTGAGACAAAATAAAAGGTAGGACTAACTACCTTATTTGCCTGCTAGTATCTTTTCTTTTCTTTCTAACTTTTCAGTGACAGAAATTAAGTCAATGAGCATTTTAATAACCTTATCCATCTCACTATCGATGGTGTAATCTGCTTCAACGACAAAATCGCACCGCTTATCATCATAAATCCGCTTGACAACTTCTTTATCGTTTTTAGGGTGAACAGCAATACTGTGCCCCCCATTTTTTTTAACAAGAGTCATTGAGGGGATATCAGTCATCCCATCGCCTAAATAAATAATGTTGCGATAAGGAACGCGAAGACCAGGAGTTTTTATGTTCACACCTTCATCGTCGGTTGCCTTAATAGCTCCTTTAGCGACGCGAAAGAAAAACTGCGTCTTTTGGGTAAAGTTGATCGCCATCTTTGGCCAAACAGCTTCGCCGTTTTCATCGAATAAAAATTCGCAGCCATAAACTTGTTTAAACTCAGGATAAATAGAACAGCCTTCAACGATTTCCTTGGTGCCAGAAGAGACGAGATAGTGTTCAACGACGACTCCTTTTTTTGAAGCGTAATCATTAATCCGTTTAAACCAACTCGAAACTCCAGGAAAATATTCGATATTTTTACCGCATTGATTTAAATATTGTTTGGTCATGCTTATCCCTTTATCTTTAGCGATCTTCACCATGCAGTACATATAGGAAAGTACTCTTTCCATCTCATGTTTTTTGGTCAATTTAGCGGTTTCATTCCAAAACTGCTTAGGAGTCATCCCTAAGTTTGGAATAAATGTATAGTTTTGCATATCGGTCGTCGATAAGGTTTTATCAAAATCATAGAGTATGGCCACAATCGGTTCGTTCATCGCGATGCCCTCCACTAAAATAATACCATAAATACGTATGTATTAGTCAATTTACCACTATAAAATATACAAAATTAGTGTTAAAATTAATAAAGATGGAATTATTTTTGATCGTCTTAAGAAACGTTGCGATTGCTTTAGCGATCCTTTACGCCATCATTGTGATCATTGATGTCGCCTTTGTTTCTTCTTTTTGCTCGATTTTAGCTCATCATGATCATGACCTATTTATGATTTTAGTAAACAAGAAAGATGCCTGCATAAAATTAGTCGAGCTATTAGCGGAAAAAGGTATAAGAGCAAAGAGGAAAAAAGTCGACGCCTTGACGAACTTTGACATAAAAAGAATCGAACATCAAAATGGTGAAGAGGCTAAAGTGGCCAGAGAAGAACTCGCTTTTTTAGTTGATTATTTCTTAAATCTCTGCCGTGAGTCAAAAGAAGTCAAAAGTTTGGACAGCTTTACTTTGGTTGAAAGTAATCTAGATGAATTAGACACTCTTTATGCAAATCACGTGGTGATGTATAACGCTGATGTTTTAGGCTTTAATTTCTGGATCACTTTTTATCCAACGAGGTTTATTTATAAAATTTTTAAGTTCAAGAAAAAGAATATTATTTCTTATATTTTAAATTTAACATAACCACTGAGTAGCCGTTCGTAAGAAAGCGGTTTTTTATTTGCCATGCCGTTTTCGTTTCATAA
>JAAZFO010000105.1 GCA_012511695.1 Erysipelotrichia bacterium
ATCAAACATACAACATATAAGTAGCAAAGGTGAAGGAAGATTAATACGAGAAAGAGATAAATTAATGCGCAATTATGATTATTTAAAATCAGAAATAGCTACTTACGAAAATAATATAGGATTTCTAACCTCTAGTGACAAAAAAGGTAGTGGTTTAATTAAGGATATGGAACGTAAAATAGAAACCTTAAAAGAAGAGGCACGTTTTATAGAGGAAAAAATTTCTTTAATTGATAAGCAAATGTAAAATAATAGCTTGATAGATAATTAAATTGACACTATCCCATAAAGTGTGTAAGTACAAATCAGAGGGTTTAACTTTATGGTTGAACCCTTTCTGCAAAAATAGTCAAAAATTGATTTAAAATCAATCCCCAGTTTCTAATAGGTTTGGTCCATTTTTTTGTAGTTTCTCTAAGAGCCAAATAAACAGATTTGATAACAGCCTCATCCGTAGGGAATGAGAGCTTGTTTTTAGTGTACTTTCTTATTTTCCCATTCAGATTTTCTATCAGATTTGTAGTGTAAATAATTCTTCTGATTTCAACAGGAAAGTCAAAGAAAACGGTTAAATCCTCCCAGTTGTTCTGCCACGATTTTACGGCATAACCGTATTTATCTTCCCACTTTTGGGCAAAGTCCTTTAGGGCGGCTTCTGCTGCTCCTCTGGTAGGTGCCTCATAAATACACCTCATATCTCTAGAAAACTCTTTCTTGTCTTTCCAGACCACATAACGTGCTGAGTTCCTGATCTGATGTATAACACATATCTGGGTTCGAGATTCAGGGAAAACATTTTTAATGGTATCCGTAAATCCATTTAGATTATCAGTAGCAGTTATCAAGATATCGTTTACTCCACGTGTTCTCATATCGGTAAGTACACTCATCCAAAATGCGGCACTTTCATTCTTTCCTAACCATAAACCTAGAACCTCTTTTATTCCATCCCTGCGTAAGCCTACAGCTATATAGATGGTTTTGTTGATGATTTTAGAGTTTTCACGAACTTTAAAAACTATACCGTCCATCCATACAATCAAATAAACTGGTTCTAGGGGTCTGTTCTGCCAGGCAACTATATCATCTGTGATTTTATCCGTTATACGTGAAATGGTGCTTGTTGAGAGGTCAAAACCATATATCTCACGCATTTGTTCTTCTATATCACTGTTGCTCATTCCTTTAGCATACAAGGAGATAATTACGTTCTCTACACCGTCAATCATGCTCTTACGTTTAGGCACAATCATAGGATTGAAACTGCTCTCACGATCACGTGGAACTTTTATCTCTGCCTCTCCCAAACTGGTTTTAATAGTTTTAAGGCTATGTCCGTTACGTGCATTGGAGGACTTTGTTTTGCCGTGCTTCTGATAACCCAGATGAGCATCAAGCTCACCCTCCAGCATAGCTTCAAGACCACGCTTATGCAAAGTAGAAAAGAAATCATTAAACTCTTCAGGAGTCTTAAACTGTTTGAAAAAATCGCTGTTTAAAAAATCTTCTTTCTTCATAATAAATTAATGTAAGTAAGTTTGTAAATATAAATAAAACAAATAAACCAGGGGGTTAAAAGTCCGGACTTTTAACCCCCTGATTAGTTACTTACACAGTTTGCGGGATACTCCCTAAAATATTTTTGATTTAATAGGTTCCTTATAATTAATCTGCTTATGGTATAAGTAGGGTAGTTTAATTGTTTTCAAATTAGTAAGAAATGTCCCCTTCTGAGTATATTTTGTCGTCCCTTTCTTAAAACTCCATTTTATCTTTGCGGCATTACAATCATTCCTTCTTGTAAAAGGTGATTTTGGTTTTAAATTGTTACTGTTTATAAGTTTATTTTACCATGATTAAAAGCTATTTAAGTAAGAGTATTTTGCCTGAAAAACTGATGAGTTTTATTACATTATTCTTTTGTTTTATAAGTAATGCATTAAAAAGTATCATTAATGTATCTGTTTTTAAAGAAAGTAGTCTTACACTGATTGATACTTGTGGTATAGCAGTTATTGTATATGCTGTTAAAATGCGTATAGGTTTATTTCCTTCCAATAATTTTAGCAGAACAATAGAACTGAGTGGTATCAACCCTTTGATAGCTATTGTCAGCCGATTACGACGAATACAGCAATTATTTAAACTGCCGATAATTTGTACAAAATACTTTTTGGGTGGTATGGTAGCAGTTTGTTTATTCCTTTGGTTGCACCATGTTTTTTAGTTTTTTAAAGCTGTTTTATCAGAAAAGATCAAGGCTTAGTTGTGGCAAAACAAGCCTTGCATTTTGTCACAACACTCAAGTGAATTGACAAAACACTTGAGTGTTTCGATAAAACACCTTAAGCAATTTATCAAACTAAGCCTTGAGTATTTTTAGTGACCGGTAATGAAAAAATCATTACCGGCAGCCTTGTATAAGCCTACATAGGCACTATAATTCTCTCCGTTTACATCAATATTCCACATTTCCTTCCCAGATTTCTTTATTATACTTTAAATGATGCAAGGGGTATTTTCATCAGATCCCTAACTA
>JAAZFO010000106.1 GCA_012511695.1 Erysipelotrichia bacterium
GTGCAAAGGTTTAAAGAAAAATATTTAAGAAGAGCTTTTAAAAATTTGCCAAATGAACCACACGGGCTCGTTAAATTTATTAAAGAAAATGCGTGGGTTGAACGTTACGCGCAATTTTTAGTTTTAAAAAAGTTAAATAAAAATAAATCTTGGAATAAGTGGCGAATTACCGAGATACCTGATGACAAAAAAGAGGAAGTTGCTTTTCATATTTGGTGTCAATTTTTAGCCGTTAAAGGGTGGAATAAATTGTTAAAGTACGCAAATAAGAAAGGCATTGAAATTATCGCCGACTGTCCTTTTTATGTCGACTATAATAGTGCTGATTGTTATTTCAACAAAGAGCAATTTGTCCTCGATCAAAACTACCATCCATTAATTGTCAGCGGATGCCCGCCAGATGACTTTTCAAAAAAAGGCCAACTATGGGGGACGCCAGTTTATAATTTTGAAAAAATGGAGGCGAACGGTTTTAGTTTTTTGATTAATCGACTCTTGTTTTTAGCAAAGCGTTGCAACTTATTGCGCTTAGATCATTTCCGAGCTTTTGATACGTATTACGTCATACCTGCAGGTGATAAAAAAGCTTCACGTGGTCAATGGTTAAAGGGGCCAGGGAAAATGTTTTTCGATCGGCTGTATGAAAACAATCCAACGATTAAGTTAATCGCTGAAGATTTAGGCTTTCTTTTTGAGAGCGTTCATGAATTAAGAGATGCGTATCAACTACCCGGTATGCGCGTTATGCAGTTTAGCATTTTTGAAGAGGCGTTAAACGATGAACACGTCGTTTTATATCCCGGGACTCACGATAATTTAACGCTATACGGTTGGCTTAAGTCTCTTGATAAACAACGATTAAATGAGTTAAAGAAGAAATTAGGCTACCCTGAAGACTTATATGGGGCGTTATTCAATTTTATCTGGAATTCAAAAAGCTTAATTACTATTTTTCCACTCCAAGATTTATTGCGGCTAGATAATCGAGCGCGAATTAATAGTCCAGGAACAGTCGGCAAGCCAAATTGGTGTTTTAAATTGCGCGACATGGCATGGCAAGAGAAAATCAAATACGGCAACAGATAACTTAATTATGCAATGAATAAAACTATGATTTGAGAGTGAAAAGATTGTGATATCATATTATTATGAAAAATAAATTATCGCTCCTATTAGCTACCTCCTTTTTATTGTTAACCGCTTGTGGGAGTCAAGCTAAAACTTATCTGGAAAGCGATTACATTCTGGAACTACCTTATCAAGAAAATTTTCGTGTTTTACAACTGACAGACTTGCACATTTCAGATAAGGATAATCAGGACCGCCATTACGCTTTTATGGATTTGACAATTACTGATTCGCAACCGAACCTAATCGTCGTCACGGGGGACTTGTTTACTTTTGCTTCTAAAAATACCGCGAAGAAGTTATTTTCTTATTTAGATAGCCATAATGTTCCTTGGACAGTAACATTTGGCAACCACGATGAGCAATGTCTTTTTTCTGTTGAATGGTTAACTAATTATTTAACAAATTATGGTTCAAATTGCATATTTAAAGATCTCATTGATGACGATGTTTACGGAAACTGTAATTTTGTCATTAATTTAATGAAAAACGATACGGTTTTTGAGCAAATTTTTATTGTTGACAGCAATCGGTATAACTATGGCGGCTACTTCGGATACGACTACATTAAAAAAGGACAAGTTAATTGGTATGAAAAAATGGTCAATTACACGACGGAACAAAATGGAGGTATCGTTACCCCTTCCATTCTTTATTGTCATATACCTTTACCAGAAATAGACGAGGCTTGGGAAAAAGCACAAGCTGGCGATCCTGAAGCTACATTAGATTATGGTGAAAAAAGAGAAAATTCGTCACCTCCTAAATTTAATAGTGGTTTATTTCATAAAATCATTGAACTCGGGTCTACGCGGGCGATGTTTTTTGGTCATGACCACCTCAACAATTTCCGAGTTACATATAAGGGTGTGACTTTTGGCTACGGTATAAAATCCACTGATCGTATTTATTTTGATGAGGATATGATGGGTGGAAGAACGATGATTATTCATGATGACCACTCGCTCACTTACGAAGACCATTATCATACATATGCTGAGGTGAATTAAAATGAAAAAAAATAATTTAATCATCGCGTTAGTTATTTTTACAGTTATAGGCTCGCTAGTTACCTTTTACGCATGTAATTTTATCTTCAGCGACATTTCTAATTACGCGACTGGTTTCGCCAATAATACCTTGCTAAGTAGTCTGCCAATTGTCATGCTCGGCGCAATGATGGTGAGTGTACCTTTTTATTTATTGCGTCTTTATCAGAGACCAAAAACTATCAAACGTCTTTCAACAACTTATTGTATAATCGTTTTCACCCTTGCTTTAATCGGCTTTGCCGGCGCTTTACTTTCTGGAATTGTCGTTTATCGTTCTTTTATTAAACCCTATCCGTTCCCGGGTTATTTAATTTTTAGTTTAATAATTCACTTGCTAATTTTAGTGGGTATCTCAGCAGTCTATTTTTTACTCATTAGACCCCTCGAAGAAGACGAAGAAAAGTTTAAAGTCACTCCGAAATATGTTTTGTATACCGTCGGCATGTTTATTTTTGTTGGCTTAGCGTATAACCGTTTCGGCGGGCTTTTATTATCGCCGCTTTTCATCATGCTAAACACTTGGCTATTAACTATCCCTATGTACTTATGGCTATTAGTTCCTCTAGCTTTATTAACTCTTAAAGTCATTTCAATTATCAATAAATCAATTAACTTATTTATTCCAGCTCTAGTGGTGGCCATTATAAATATTATTCTGGCTATCCCA
>JAAZFO010000107.1 GCA_012511695.1 Erysipelotrichia bacterium
AAATAAATAATACCAAACGCAAAAGGAACTCCAAACATAGCAAAGAGTACAATTGCGATAATGGGTCCGATTATTGGAAAAAACATATAAATAAAAGCTGCCAATAGTCCGATTGAATGAAGAGCGAAGCAAATAAGGCTTACTACAAATGATACGACATGTTTTTAAAATTAGCATTGCTATGCCCGAAATGACTAACAAAAGACTTAAAACAAAAACAATCGTATCAAAATAATAGCTTCGCACCAGTGCAAATAATCCCAACAAGCCAATGATAACGCTATAAATAGAAAAAACCATTAAGGCTGCTTGGCTATTCATTCCGCTCACTTTAGTTGGCGCGGTTCCTAAGATAACACGAGTGATAGTGCCCTCTTGATCCCGAAAGACGATTATAAAATCATTAACTCTTGGTTCAAAATTTAAAAGTTCTTTATTAATTTGTAAAAAATTACCGTTATCTTGAATAAAAACCACATCTTCTTCAACACTAATTATTTTTGCCATGCTAATTTTCTTCCTCTATGCAAACTTTAATGCTTTAACTATCTATACTCAACTGAAAGATTCAAGATGCAACTAAGGAAAGGGGTTCGATTTTTCAGCAATCCATTTCTAATGCTGTTTTTTGTGCCACTGTAATTGCAAATCTTTAAAAGTTTTAAGTTCTCTTTTATGGATAGTAACTAATTGCGCATAATATATTTTGCGCATCTCTTGGTATTGCGCCATTTGCTCACGGGAGACATTTTTAGAAAATAAAGACATAAAGACATTTTCTAATCTGAAAAAGCTTTCATAAAGGCTGAGCAAGGTCATGTAGTAAAAATATTCTTTATTTGAATAAATAAGCAAAGGAGTGCTATGGATGATTTCACTAGATAACTCGTAGCGACTCGCATACAACTCTAAGCCCGCAAGTTTTTCTAATCCATCTCTAAAATTTAGTTTAAAGTTAGCCTCTTTTTCAGGGACGATTTCAAAAAGCCAACCGTATTCGATGTATTTTTTTATGTCTTTACTCTTTAACCCCTTAGCGCGCATCTCTATTTTCATTTCCCCAAAATAACGGTCTTGTTCTTCTTTGCTCGGAAGATTTTCATTGAAAGCTAGGCCAAACTTCATATGGCGGAGATATCTATTGATTAATGGTTCACCGTGTTAATCAAGCAAGATCAAAGTGCATTCACACTCATGTAAAGTCCGCCAAGAAGAAAAAGCCTCAGTTTCGTAGCCCGCTAATAGTTGTTCAATTATCGAACGCGCAATCGTTAAAGATTTCATTAATAGATCGCTGATCAAAGTCGATTGCGGATCATTTCTTTGATAACCTTTAACGATGTTAAGCATAAAATTAATATAAATATTTAATGAGGAAGCCGGTGGTGAAAAACGGTTAGCCAACTTGCGCTCAACGTGATTAAAAATAGATAATGACAAACATTTATCAGCGACGACTGAAGCCATCGAATTGGCAAAATGTTCGTTTTTAATAAACCGTAAGTGCTCTTCTTTGTTAAGATAAGAAACCGAATAGTGGTATTCCCCTATCGCATAAAAAAGGAGTTCTAATTGATTAACTTCTTGCACCTTTATCTGGTCATTTTCTTCGCCTAAAAATTTGATGATCTCATTCGCGTTTTGATAAACATTAAAAAGATACTCTACCTCAAGGATTTGCTTGAGCTTGAGATTAGTAAGTATTTCGATACTAGTTTTACTCAATAAATTTGACATAAGACCTATTTAAATATCCTCGTGGCTTTAATCGCCCTTTTCCATCCTTTATATAACTCATCAACTTCGTTTTGACTTTTATGCGGTTCATAAATAGCTTGATATTCATGGATTTGTTTAATCGACTCCAAACTAGGATAAAATCCGCAGGAGAGGCCCGCCATATAGGCGACACCCAGAGCCGTCGTCTCTAAACAACGGGGTAATTTGATTTCCGTTTGTAAAATATCACTTTGAAACTGCATTAAGTAACGATTAACAGTTGCCCCACCGTCGACCTTTAGACTTTTTAAAGGTTTTTTTATTTCTTTTTTAATGACTTCCACCACATCTTTACATTGATAAGCGATGGCTTCTAAGGAAGCGCGGACAAATTGGCTCCGGTTACTACTCCGCGTTAAACCAAAAACAGCGCCATGGACATCATCATCCCAATAAGGTGTCCCTAGTCCCGCAAAGGCGGGGACGATATAAATGCCACCACTCGGGCTTTGTAAGGCGACACTTTCAGCTTCGTCTGAACGTTTGATGAGTTCCATCTCATCTCTTAACCACTGGACGACTGCGCCGCCAATAAAAACTGAACCTTCTAAAGCATACGTCACTATATCACCGATTTGCCAAGCAACAGTCGTTAATAAACCTTTTTTAGATAATACTGGATTATTTCCGATATTAACTAATAAGAAGCAACCAGTTCCATAAGTATTTTTGCTTTCGCCGATTTCAAAACAGTTTTGGCCAAATAGGGCCGCTTGTTGATCGCCTAATACTCCAGAAATACGGAGGTCACTTTTTAAATACGCTAATTCGCCGTAGTCATAAGCGGAAGGGTAAACTTTAGGGAGCATTTGCATCGGGATATTAAATAAAGCGCACAACTCTTCGTCCCATTCCATAGTTTTAATGTTAAACAACATCGTTCGCGAAGCGTTGCTGACATCAGTGGCATGGACTTTGCCAAGTGTCATCTTATAAATAATCCAAGAATCAATCGTCCCGAATAACAGTTCACCGCTTTCAGCGCGCTGTTGGCCGTTTTCAAGATGGTCTAAAATAAAGCGCACTTTGCTAAAAGAAAAATACGGGTTAATGCGGAGACCAGTTTTTTCTTGGATTAAATCTTTTTTATCCATAAAGCGGTCACATATATGACTCGATTGTCGTGACTGCCAGACGATGGCGTTATAAACCGGTAAGCCTGTTTTTTTTGACCAGACGACTGTTGTTTCTCTTTGATTAGTCAGGCCGACAGTGGCGATTTGTTCGAGTGAAATATTACTCTTGATCAAAACTTCATTGATGACATCCGTTACACTAACCCAAATAGTAAGTGGGTCCGCTTCTACCCAACCGGCTTTAGGGAATAAACAAGGAACTTCCCGCTGTGCAGAAAATAGTAGGCGCCCTTTTTTATCAAAGATAATAGCGCGCGAACTAGTCGTCCCTTGATCAATCGCCAAAATGTATTTCTTCATTAATCTCTAGTTTTCATCAACCTTTCGATTTCATCCATTTCTTTAATAATATTTTTACTTAAGTTTACGGCCCCATCTTCAGTGAGGAGAATATTATCTTCAATGCGGACACCAATTCCGTGATTTGCAAAGTATAAACCCGGCTCAACGGTGATGACATTACCGACTTGTAAGGGTCTATCTCTAACGGCGACATCGTGAGTATCTAAACCGAGATGGTGTGAAACCCCATGATAATAATATTTTTTTAGATCGTCGTCTATAGTCATTAAACCTAAACGGAGACATTGTTTTTTTAAATTTTCAATCGTAAAATCTTGCAAGTCTTTGAGTGATAAACCGACTTTAGCGTAGTTGATAACGGCCTTATTAACCGCTAAGACCGCTTCGTATACTTTTGCTTGTAAGCCGGTAAATTTGCCGTTAACTGGGAAGGTGCGAGAAATATCAGCGCAGTATTGCTGATGACGATAACCGAGATCAAAAAGAACTAAATCGCTTTTTTTGACGACATCGTTTTGCGTTGGATAATGTAAACAAGTAGCATTTTTACCAGCGGCGACAATCGTTGAAAACGCTAACTTACTCCGATCATGTAGCCGACCATACATTTCAAAATAATCCGCAAAGACGTGTTCCCGCTGCCCTGCTTTTAAGTGACGCAGGACATAAGAGATACCACTATTCGTCTTTTCGATAGCTTTAGAAATGTTTTGCACTTCAAGGGGTGATTTAATCATTCTTAAATCACGTAGTGAAGGATAAATATCAACAATTTCTTTATTGGGATGAGCCACTTTTAATTGCATAGCGTAATCTTTCATAAAGAGATCGTCACGGAGCTTTTGTTCAGGAGAAGATAAATCAAGATACACACAGTCAATGAGACCGTATTGGTTGTTATCATCCGCTAATGCTAATTTGACCATCGTTTCAAAGTTTGCGGTCGAATAAACATTTTTAAGACCACTTATCAAACCAGCACTTTCAAAACTGAGCCGTTTGCCAGTCCACTTTTCTTTGAGTTCATCGTAAGGATCGACAAATAAATAAAGACTATTTTTACCGATCGCTTTAATTAAGATAAGGGCGCTGTGCTCTTGTTGTATATTTGTTAAATAATAAAAGTTTTTATTAACGCAAAACGGCAAAAAATCATCTTCGCTCGCCACTTTGCTCACCCCTGAAAAAAATATAGCGATACTATTTTCTTTCATGGCTTTAAAAACTGCTTGTCGACGGTCTTGTAATTCACGCATTTTTTAATTCTCCACTAATTGTTTTGGCGATAACTCCCATTTCTGGCAAGTTAATTTTTTCAATCGCCCCTTTGTCCATCAGTTGTGTATTTTCACTATTAAGTGGCAACTTACCTAAAATATTAAACTTTCTTTCCTTGGCAAAAGCTCCTAAATGCGAAGCCCCAAATATAGGAATTCGTTCTTCGCACTTCGGACAGATGAGATACGACATATTTTCAATGACTCCTATAATTGGAATTGTCATCATTTCCGCCATTTTTAAGGCTTTAGAAACGATGAGCGAGACGAGATCTTGAGGCGAAGTCACGACGACGACTTGGTCAATGGGCAAACTTTGGAAAATCGTTAATGCTACATCGCCAGTTCCTGGTGGCATATCGATTAATAAGACATCGAGTTCACCCCAAGCAACATTTTCAAAAAATTGCGTGACGAGATTTGAGACTAACGAACCCCGCCAAATGATCGGATCGCTTTCGTTTTGTAAGAGCATATTTGAGGAAATAACTTTAATGCCCCCGATCGTCTCTCTAGGGAAAATATATTGTTCTTCGCCAACTGCCTTTTCTTTAATGCCAAAAGCTTTAGGAATACTGGGACCAGTAATGTCAGCGTCTAAAATGCCAACTTTATGTCCCATTCTATTTAAATAAGTAGCAAGGCTAGCAGTGACAAACGATTTGCCGACGCCCCCTTTACCACTTAAAACACCGATAATTTTTTTAATGTGACTCAACTCATTTGCTTTAGCCTTTTCAATGACATTTGAGCAATTATCTTTTTCCGCACACGTGGCGCAATTTCCAGGACAAGTTTCCATAATAGGGTTACCTTTCTAATCTTTCTAACGTCGCACTATCGATAACGGTGATCCCCGATCTTAAGTAAGTGCGCAATAATCGGCCAGCGCCGAGTTGCGTACCTCCAAAATATCTGACGACGCAAAGAGCGACGTTTTCCATATTTCTTTTATGTAAAAGTTCAAGCAGTGGCCTACCTGCGGTTCCGCGAGGCTCACCGGCATCTCTACATTTGCTCCGCGTGTTAACGCGATAGGCAT
>JAAZFO010000108.1 GCA_012511695.1 Erysipelotrichia bacterium
TACCAGATCTCTTTGTTTCATTATTTTACATCTGTTTTTGTCTAGTTGCTTACCGCGCTATTTACTCATACTTAAAAGCTAAATCGCTCAATTATAAATATATTTTAACCGCAAATCTTTATCAAAGTATTTTTGAACAAGCCCCGATTGGGATAGCGATTGTTGATGACGATGATTTTATTTCTCAATCAAAGTTTAGTGTCCGCAATATGAACTCGACGTTTGAAACAATCCTCGGTCGCTCTAGTGCCGAACTAGAAAAGATCAATTGGCCTGACATTACTCATCCCGATGATTTAGCAATGGATTACCAGATGTTTGAGAAATTCAAAAAAGGAGAAATTGAAGGCTATTCATTAATAAAGCGTTTAATTAAACCGGATGGGTCGTATGCTTGGGTTTCTTTAACAATTACTTCCTTTTTAGATAAAGGTGGGAAGGGTGCTAATCATCTATGTTTGTTAAGAGATTTAACTACCGAAAAAGAAATATCTGCTTCGCTTGAAGAAAGCGAGCGCTGCCATGCTATTTTACTATCTAATTTGCCTGGGATGGCTTATTGCTTTTTAGATGATGAGCATTGGCACTTCAATACTGTTTCAACGGGCTGTCTAGGTTTGACTGGTTATAGTATGGAACAATTGATGAATAAAAAGATCTCCTTAAAAAACTTAATCGCTCCTGAACACCTAAAAAATGTTGAAGAAGAATGGCAAAGCGCGATTAGGGAAAAACGTCCGTACCGTTTTGAATACGAAATTATAATGGCTAACAAAAAAAGAAAGTGGGTCCTCGATGTCGGACAAGCCCATTACGATGAAAACAACGCGTGTGCGATGTGCGAAGGTATTATGTTAAATATTTCTACGCGAAAAAATATGGAGCTCAAACTCCAACGCGCTTATGAATATGATGAAGAAACGGGTTTACAAAACGTGGCGACTTTATTTAACCGTTTGCGCAAAGATGCCAAAAAAGATACTAAGCAAAAGCGCGGTTTAATCAGTATCAACTTGAGTACTTTCCAACGCTTAAGTATGGTGTTTGGTTTTATGTATACCGCTGAGTTATTTAAAAAAATAGCTAGACGCTTAGCGCTCCATTCCACTAAGAAATGTACGCTTTATCGGACTTATGAAAACCGGCTCGTCTTTTATGTTAAAGACTATGAAGATACACAAAATTTGGTCGACTTTGCTTTAAAGATTAAAGATGAGTTGTGCGAACTCCTTAAAGTTGAGCGTGTCGGTGCGGGCCTAGGTATTCTTGAAATTGATAACGATGAAGAACTTGATATCGAATTAATGTCTAAACGGGTGTTGATGGCTTCAAGTCGAGTCATTAATCTCGACAAAACTGAGGTTGGTGTTTGCTTTTTTGATGAAACTCTTGAGGCGCGTGTCCAACGCGAAGAAACCGTTAAAAAAATTCTAACTGAAGTGGTAGAACAACGCGGTTCTAAACGTTTTAGAATGGTTTTTCAACCGATCTTAGATCTACGGACTAACACCATTCATGCCTTTGAAGCTTTAGCGCGTTTAAAAGACGAAACATTAGGCCACATTAGTCCTTTAGAATTCGTACCTGTTGCTGAAGAGATGAAGTTAATTGTCCCCCTTGGTTGGACAATCTTCCGCCTATCGTTTAACTTTCTTAAAAAATTAGAACAACTCGGTTATGACAAAATAAATATCGCCATTAATGTGTCTGCAGTCCAGCTTTTTGCTAATGACTTTGTGCCCCAACTTTTCAAACTAATAAAAGAGATGAACGTCAACGCCACCAAAGTCACGCTCGAACTTACTGAATCAGTTTTCTCTTCTGATTTAAATATGATCAACAATATTTTAATCCAACTGCAAGCGCACGGTTTTAAAATTTCCATCGATGACTTCGGGACTGGTTATTCTTCACTCTCTAGAGAGCGTGATTTAAATGTTGATAGCCTAAAAATTGATAAGTCCTTTATCAGCAAATTAATGTTGCTCAGTGATGAAGAAGCGATTACTAGTGACATCATCACAATGGCCCATAAACTCGACCACGTTGTCGTCGCAGAAGGCGTTGAAAATGAAAGACAAAAGGAATATTTAATCGCCAATAATTGTGATTTTATCCAAGGTTATTTAATCAGTCGTCCTCTCGAAGAAGAAGATGCGATAAAATTATTAGCGGATACCCGTAAAAAATTAAAATAAAGATAGGTGTTTTTTAGACTTTTAATATAGAATTATGTCAGCGCTTATAGGCTTGCGCTTTTTTTATGCGTATAATTAAATTAGAAAGAAAGAAGGTTCTCCTACACTATCCCAGAAAGGCTTAATCACGACTTAATGACGACTAAATATCCAATTATTCTTGTCCATGGCATTATCATCAAAGACATCGGCTTTATTAAGTCTTTTGGTCGTATTGACACTAGATTAAAGAAATTAGGATTTAAAGTTTATAAAAGTAAGGTGGAAAGTTTTGCGACCATCGAACATAACGCCACTATTTTAAAAAAAGAAGTCGAAAAAATTATGAGAGATTGCCGCGTTAATAAA
>JAAZFO010000109.1 GCA_012511695.1 Erysipelotrichia bacterium
ACAGTATTTACTCATCTCTGCAAAAGAAGTAAACGGGGTATCGTAGCCTTTTACATATTCGAAATAACCAAGTATTTGCTTTTTAGAAACATCGAAGATCGGCCTGAACAAATAGCGCATGCCATTCGGACGCATTAATCGTTTTACTTCATCGCGATAACGATCGATTTCGATGAGTGGCGTCGCTTGTTTTTGATAAAGGAGAATTTCTTGTCCGTTATGTTGAGCGGCCATACATGCCTCTTGAGCTTTAACGATCATCGCATCAATGTCTTGATAATATTGGGCATTTTCCACCACTCCAATCGAGAAATTAATTGACTCCGCAAAGCCATTAACTCCGATGCATTTTTTAATAGAATGGGCAATAGAGGCTGCCAATACCATCGCCTCATCGCGACTGCTGAGAGCTAAATCAAACAAAATCAATTCATTTTCACCACTATCAATTATTTGACGGGCTAATCGCGGAATGCTGGCAAATGGATAAATGGCATTTTTAAGGGTCATGATCATATATCTTTCGATTTTATCAGTTGCTAAAATTTTTTGATGGACATAATAAAAGCGAATGGCAAAAGTGAAGCCTTTAAGACTCTTCTCTTTCATGATGAGCGTTTCCATAGCACTTCTTTTCACCACTCCGGTATAAAGATATTTCTTCTGTCTGCGACGCGGAGCGTGATTTGGGGTGATATATCTTAAAATAAATGATTCTAAGTGAATAATTCCTTCTTTAGGATCATATTTAGTCAATTTCAAAAGTGAAAAATAAGTCGCTTTGCCGAAGTCTGAAACGACATCCGCTTCGATATATTTTTCTGCAGTAGACACATCCGTACAAATCGCGATGATCCAAGCTTTTATCTTATCGACATCATTAGCGTGAAAATGAGAATAAAAGAAGTTCATATCCGCCTGCTTTTTATTTTTAAGGCTGGAGCGATTAAAATAAATGACACTATTGTTTTTAGGGTCGATAACATAAATGCGTAGCGTCGTTGCTTCTGCTTTTAAGCGTTGGGCATATTTGCGATCAAAGCGCGCAGAAATACCGTATGAGATTATCATGAATAATAAAAACAAAAAAACGATGACGCCAATAATGAAAAAAGTGACGAATGTTGTATCTTGAAAATCAAACCATCTCATAGCCTGTATTATACCCACATTATATGAATTTTTCTATAGAGAAAATTCAATATTAAGTGTCAAAAAAGTTTTAAAAATAAATTAAATGTTTATAATAATGACGGAGGAATACCCAAGTGGTCGAAGGGGGCAGTCTCGAAAACTGCTAGGAGGCGCAAGTCTCGCATGGGTTCGAATCCCATTTCTTCCGCCAGACTTTCAAATTAACAAGTCCAGCGTGGGCTTGTTTTTAATTTAATTTCCACAAATTTTAATTAAACACGAAAGCAAAGACATCTTTTTTAAAAATATTACTGATTAACCGTAAAAGAAAACGCATATTTTTTATTCGACCGCTTTTACGAACGAATATAATTTAATCGTTGCGAAAATAAACTTATATTAAAAGATAATTTTAGTAAAGTCATGCTCACTAACCCTTTATTTAATGATAGACATATGAATAAAGTTTTTAATCTAATTGATCGCACAAGATTGTTTAATAAACAGTGTCTAGTTTTTTTTGTTTTAAGGTTAATTATCTAACGGGCTTAATAAAGAAATTACCGTAGACTTGTTTTAAAGGAGTGACGGCGATAAAAACGTGCTCGTCAACCTTTTTAGCGACCGAGACAACGTGTTTGACTTCACTCGAAGAAACGACCATCCACATGATATATTTTTTCGCTTTACTATAAGCACCTTTACCTTCTGAGATAGTAGCGGAATGGGGAAAATAGGCGATCATCACTTCCGCCATATGTTCTTTTTCGGTAATGATCTGAATTTCTATTTTCTTATTTCTTAAATTGATAGCGTCAATAATTAATCCCGCTTCCATAATGTAAATAACCGAGAAAATAATTGAGAATAATGAATAAATAATCGATGTTTGACCATCAGCTAATTTTAATAAAGAGTAGGTTATAACTAAACTGACATTAATGATCACGCCATACCGTCCGACTTGTGTCGATTTTTTAGCGCCGACATAGTAGGTGATGATATCAATGCCCCCACAGGAAATGCCCGCGGTATAAGCAAGAGCGCTAGCTAGTCCAGTCGTAATACCCGCAAAGAGCACGCGCACAATCGGTGTGCTGAGCGAGGCGGTACTTAAGTTAGTACTAAAATTAAAGTCTGCCACTTCTTTTGCGATGCCAGACTGCGAAAAGAAACTGATAAAAATTGAAGTTAAGATGACATTAACCATCGTAAAAAACGAAAAACGCTTGCCGATTTTCATAAAACTAAAAACTAATAACGGCACATTCAAAGCTGTATAAGCGATTGATTGAATCGTGTTATCTATAAAAACTTTGCCAGTGATGAGTTCTAGAGTGAGGGCGATGATTTGGGTAAAGCCCGCAATGCCGCCCGTTGCTAGGACAAAATCTCCGGGTACAGACGGCGTCACAAAACATGAAAAACCAAAAGCGAAAATTACCGCAGATACGGTCGCCACTAAAAAACCCAATAAATAATCAAGGACCGCTTTTAAACGGTAATGATCAAACATGAAATTTTCGATTTGTTTTTTCCAACGTTGTCTACGCTTCTTACTCATCATTAATATTTTATGCTAAGTTTTTACAAAAACAACAAAATATGATTGTCTAGCAATTTATTTCTTATATAATAAAAAACGTTGCCACTTCCAAGGGTGTCCATGTGCGCGACAATTGGTAACAATTGTTATTGAATATACATTTTTGGAGTGATAAGATTATAACGCTATATGTAAATATAGGAGGCTTAAAACATGAAAATATTAAGTGCAATCGGTGGATTTTTTGTTAGGATCGGCCGTTGGATTAAAGAAACTGCCTGGATTCAACCCTTACTTATCGTCGGTGCGATTTTTGCGGTCATCTTCTCGATTCCTTATGTTATTGATGGAGTCAAGAGTTGGTTCGATGAAAGCAACGCTGCTAATAAATACTTCTTAAGCAATCAATTATCTTTAAAACACGCTGATGTCATTCCTGATGGCAAAGCGGTCGGTTCTTCGAAAGTTGATGAACTATTTACTTATTTAGAAGATGAGACACAATCTGATGAAGTAGTCGCTAAATATGGTGAGAGATTTTTCTTGGCTTTTGTTGCTAAAGACAGTGTCTCTTGTGAAGAGTTATACGAAGGACTCATCACTTTTCAAAAAAATTGGAAAGATAATAACCCTGAATTTTCTGGTCTTGCAGGTAGATTTAGACTTTATACAATTTACACCGACACGATGAGTGAAATTGACGATGAAGTTAATCTTTTTGATCAAGTTTGGCTCAACCATTACTCCTTATTTGAAACCCTTTCTTCTGGGTATCTCAAGGATACATTTTATGCCCGCAATAAGGGTTATGGGCAATCTAATTATGAAACAGCTTTTGTGAGCGATAAATTAGATTCTTGTCCGATGAGTGTTCCGACAGTTATGCACTTTGATTTCAGCGAAGACAACTTAGTCGCTGACCAAAAAGTCGTCGGCTTAAGCTATGTCATCTTCGCGCTTGATGGCACCACTAAATTAGAAAGAGCGCGAACTTTAAAAAATTGTTGGGCGCATACCGACATCTTTGGAGAAATTAAAAATATTAACTAAACCGCTGCAATGCGGTTTTTTTTAACGATGAAACCTTTAGTAAAATTATTTCCTTTATCTGAAAAATGTGTCGCGCTGACAACAACGATCGCTTTTGGTAATTTAGGCTATCAAGTCGCTGGAGGTAAAGGTGTCTATGAGCGCCGTAAACATTTAGCGGCTTCACTCAACATCCCTTTATCACACTTTGTCTTTGTCTATCAGTCTCATAGCGATAAAATTATCAAGGTTGAACAGTCTGATTTAGGTAAGGGTGTTAAAAGTTTTGAAAGCGGTTTAGACTGCGATGGTTTATACACTTATTTAAACGCTGTCCCTCTCTGCATTTTTCATGCTGATTGCGTTCCACTTTTCTTTATCGATGAAACGACTAACTTAGTGGGGATAATTCATGCTGGTTTTGAAGGCACTTTAAAACGGGTCGTTTATAAATCCATCAAAAAGATTATCGAAGAAGAAAAAATTGCTATTGCTAATTTAAAATTTTATATCGGCCCTTATCGAAGAGTGGATCACTTTATCGTTAACGAAAGCGTTAGGCAAGAAGTTAGTGATGCTGGTTACGCTTGCGCTTTAAGCGATCATAAATTCGATAATGGTTTAGCGGTTAAAAAAGACTTATATGAGTTAGGCGTTAAACAATCACAAATCACCGATAGTAATTTAGATACTGTCACTGATCACGAATTTTATTGTGCGTATCGCACCCATTTAGATGGACTTAAAAATCCAGCGGGACGCATGGTGTCATTAATTTATTTAAAATAATTATTTCTTTAATCTTTTTAAAACAGATGGGGGCACTAATGAGGAAACATCAACCCCATTTTCTGCTAATTGGATAATCGTTGAAGAGTTGATAAATGATTTTTCCGCTTTGCTCATTAAGAAAACGGTGTCGATGCCACTATCGATAAAGTCATTAGCAGAAGAAAGCGTGAATTCATATTCAAAATCGGTGACCGCTCTTAGGCCGCGAATTAAGTGCGAAGCCTGGTGACGCTTAGCGTATTCAACCGTTAAGCCGTCAAAGCTATCAGTGCTCACACGGTCATCAGTGATAGCTTCTTTGATCATGTTGACCCGTTCACTCACTGAAAAACGCGCTTGTTTGCCTTGATTATAAGCGACGAGAACGATGATGCGATCAAAGATATTAAGTGCTCTTTTTAATATTTCTAAATGACCATTCGTAATAGGGTCAAAACTACCTGGATAAATTGCGACTTTCATAACTACCTCCAATATATATAAACTGTGATAGGTCCGTACTTATATTGTCTGGTTTTTTGCCATTCAAAATTTTCTAAAGCAACGGGACGATTCGCCTCAATGACGACGATGGCCCGTTCACTGAGCACATCACTTTCAAAGAGTAGGGCCACCATTTTTTGATAACTGTCATAGTCATATGGTGGATCAAGAAAAATTATATCAAACTTTTGAGACTTATTCTTGAATATTTTTAAAACGTTGCGATCGCTATTTCTGATGATTTGATAGTCGGTTGTAGGAATTTGTAAATTAGCGATGTTTTGTTTGATCGCTTTTTCCGCTAGAGGTGAGTGGTCAACAAATGTCGCGTGACTCGCGCCGCGAGACAGCCCTTCTAAGCCCATCGCTCCACTACCAGCATATAAGTCTAAAACTGTTTTAAAAGAAAGTTCGCCTAATGCCGAAAATATCGCCTCTCGAATCCGATCCTTAGTCGGGCGTGTTTGTTTTTTATCGCCTTTAGGATAAACGAGCAAACGCCGCCGATAGATGCCACCGATAATGCGCATTTTAAGGATGCTCCTTCATCTTAAAAGACAAGTCACCAAATAAAATCTTACTAATTGTAAAATATAAATCGCGCACCTCGCTGTAGGCGGATAAATATTGCCTGACTAACGGGTGCTCATCCAAAGCTTTCTTTTTTTGAAATAGTTGTTGACGAGCTTTAACTGTCACTTCAGCATCGTTTGGAAAGTGGTTGAGCGTAGTGCTATATTCCATAACGGCGATATCTTTTTGATAGGCTAAAGCCATTACTTCTGCATTTTGATTCATCGCGATTTCAAGCTTGTCTAAAAGTTGAAGACGACAATCTTCTTTTAAAAATTGCTTTAATTCCATCGCTAAGACGTAAACACTTTTATCCATACAACTATTATCTTATCAATTTATTAAAAAGAAATCTAAGCTTTGCTTTACGTGAAATTTGTCTTTTAAACTTTATTTATTTTTAGTGTCTATTTTTAAGTGCATTAAACTTTATTTATCGTGTGATCGGTGTTATATTACGGTGTATGAAACTTAAAATTCTTAAAGATTCTAATCCTTTGATGAAGAAAAAGTCTTTGCCTGTAACATTGCCATTGAGCAAAAAAGAGCAAACTCTCCTTGATAATATGCTTGCATACATCAAAAAATCTCAGGATATTGAATACGCTGAAAAACATAATTTAAGACCAGGAGTTGGCTTGGCGGCTGTCCAAGTTGGCGTCCTTAAAAGAATGTTTATCATTTATTATGTCAAAGGCGATGGAACTGTGGTGCAGTATCAAATGGTCAATCCAAAAATCGTTGAATATTCGAGTAAGAAATGCGCGCTTTCTGCGGGCGAAGGTTGCTTGTCTGTCGATGAGGAGCACCCAGGCATTGTCCATCGTAACTATAAAATTAAAATGGTCGGCTATGACGCTTTAACTAAACAAGACATAGAAGTTATCGCTAGTGGTTATGATGCGATTGTTTTACAGCACGAATACGACCATCTCGATGGCATTCTCTTCTACGATAGAATTGATGCCAGTAACCCCTTTAAACAATTAGAAAACGTCGAGTTTGTTTGATTTGTTTAAAGTCTAAAAATCATATAACATTTAATAAAGGAGCAAATAAATAATGATGGCTAAAAGTGTTTCAATGCCAGTTTCGGTGTACGCGCTTGGCGGACTCGGTGAAGTTGGCAAAAACATGTATTGTATTGAAAACGAGCAAACGATTATCATCATCGATGCTGGTGTGCGTTTTCCCGGTGTGGAATTTCCGGGAATTGACTGTGTCATTCCTGATTTTACACACTTAAAAAACAATCGCAATAAGGTCAAAGCCTTAGTCATTACTCATGGCCATGAAGATCATATCGGCGCGATTCCTTACTTAGTAAAAAATCTTAATGTACCGATTATTTATGCTCCGCGTCTAGCAGCGGCATTAATTCGCAACAAACTTGAAGAACACCGTATTTCTGATAAGACTCCTTTGATACAATATTCTGAAGATACAGTTGTCAATGTCGACACTTTTAAGATTTCATTTTTCCGGGTCACGCACTCGATTCCTGATTCTTTTGGAATCGTCATTGATAGCGAAGAAGGAAGAATCGTTACGACTGGTGACTTTAAAGTCGACTTAACTCCCATTGGCCCTGACATCAATCTCACTAAAATCGCCCAATTAGGTAACGAAGGCGTTGACCTCTTATTAAGCGACAGCACTAATGCTGAACACGAAGGGTATACGCCGAGTGAAAAAAATGTTTTAGACGCCATTGATGATGTCTTCGTTAAAGCGCCTGGCAGATTAATTGTCTCAACTTTTTCGTCAAACATCTCCCGGATTCAACAAATATGCGATGTCGCTTTAAAATATGCCCGTAAACTCGTCATTCTCGGACGTTCGATGGAAAGGGCATTAGCAACAGCGCGCTCTTTTGGATATATAAAAATACCGGATGATATGATCATTGAACCAAAGGCTATTAAAAATTTTAAGAGTGATCAAATCGTTATCATTTGTACTGGCTCACAAGGAGAGCCGACCGCTGCTTTATCTCGCATTGCTAATGGTGAAAATAAAGACATTCGCATCGCGCCTGGTGATACAGTCGTCTTATCTAGTTCGCCAATTCCTGGCAATGTCCTGATGGTCGATCAAATCATCAACCGCTTAGCGCGTTGTGGCGCTGAGGTTGTCACTAATGCAATTTTAAATGATATCCACTCTTCTGGACACCCTTCAAAACAAGAGCTCCGGCTAGTATTAAAACTTATTAAACCGACATATTTTATGCCGATGCACGGCGAATATCGGATGTTGCTCAGCCACGCTAAAGTTGCTCAAGAAATCGGTATTCCTGAACAAAACTGCTTTGTTTTAGATAATGGTGATGTTTTGGTGTTAAGTAGGAAAAAAATCAAACGCGGTTATCAAGTCGAACATGGCAATACATACATTGACGGCAAAGACATCAAGGGTCTCGCAGACGCTGTGATGGTTGACCGCCGTATTTTAACGAGCAATGGAATGGTGATCGTCACTATTACGATCGATTCAAGGGCTAATGATTTAATAGACACCCCCTTAGTCATCACTAAAGGCGTTGTCGCTTCACATAGTAAACGCAACGTCTCCACGCTGACGCGCCTAATAGAAAAAGCTGTTAAAAATAAACTATTAACTAAAACGAACTTTGCGGATTTAAAAAATATCATCCGTGACACCACTAATAATTATCTTTTCGAGCTGACACATTCAAAGCCGATGGTCATTCCGGTCATCCTTACTAAAACCTGAGATGATAATTTTAGCGAGCGCCTCACCGAGAAGAAAGCAACTAATGGAAGAAATATCTTCCGCTTTTAAAGTGGTTGTCGCTGCAGTTGATGAATCACTTTCATTTATTAAATATCATGATGCCTGTGAAATCATTAAAGATATCGCTCTTAGAAAATGTGAAGCCGTCGCTAAAGATTATCGAGATAAGGTCGTTATCGCCGCTGATACGGTTGTGGTCATCAACAAAGAGATGATTGGCAAACCAAAAGATCATCAAGATGCCTATCGAATTTTAAAAAAATTATCTGGGAAACGCCATGATGTTTATACAGCTTATGCGATTAAACATGGACAAAAACTCATCCAAAACATTGTGAAAAGTACCGTTTATTTTAACGAATTAAGTGATGATTTGATTTGGTTTTACATCGCCACTGGTTCACCGATGGATAAAGCTGGAGCGTATGGTTTTCAAGACGATGTTGATTTTTCGTTCATTAAAAAAGTCGTCGGCTCAACTTCTAATGTCGTCGGTTTTCCGGTTAGTGAAATCAAAAAAGATTTGCAAAAACTTAAAGTTGTTCTTTGAGATTATCAGCAAGATTTTAGGCGACTTTTTTTAATGACCACTGTAACTTTATCCGTCAATATAAAGATACTGTTGTTCTAATTAGCATAAATAATTTCAGTAAAAGTTAAGATTTAACGACTGGCAACACTAAAAATATTTACTCCACTACTTTATTTATAATTTCGTAGATTTTAAGACTTTTGCCCTCGTCTTATAACAGTGGTAGTTAATTAATGCGTATCTTTGACGTGATCACAATTAGGATAATCTGGGCATTGACCACTCTTACATGCCCATTCCGCTAAGCGACGGGCATGCGGAATAAAGGATCTGATATCATCAGGATTGTACCCGACTTGAATCCGACGGTCGTCAACGATAATTGGACGTTTTAATGCCGACGGATGTTCTTTAATAAAAGCGATTAATTCCTTAACAGTCATCCCGTCGATTTCCAAACCTTTTTCTTTAACAATTTTACTCTTAGTGGAAATGATATCTTCAGTGCCGTTTTCACTTTTCACTAAAATATCGACTAATTCTTTTTCATTAAGAGTAGCCACAAAAATGTTTTTTTCAATAAAAGGAATGTTTTGTTCTAAAAACCATTTTTTAACTTTTCGACAAGAACTACATGAAGGAGAAGTATAAATCTTTATCATATAAAATTAGTATAACTATTTTTTTGTTAAAAGTGTAATAATTTCATTAAGGTCCTAATTGAAATTAGTCTATTTTAAGACTAAACTATAACACATAGGTGGACTGACTATGGCACAACGAATTTTAACAGGTATCAAACCAACTGGGCAATTAACTTTAGGTAATTATATTGCCGTTTTAAAAAACTTAAGAAAAACGATCGCTCGCGGTGACAGTTTTATTTTTATCGCTGATTTGCACGCTTTGACTTTACCTATTGATCCCGAAATATTAAAACAAAACTCAATTGACTTAGCTGCTTTTTATTTAGCAGCGGGTTTAGACCCTGAAAAGAGTGCTTTATTTTTACAAAGCAGTGTTCCTGCTCATGCTGAATTAAATGCCATCATGCAAAATTATCTTTATATGGGTGAGTTGTCAAGGATGACACAATTTAAAGAAAAAGCTGGAAAACTAAAAGAAAACGCCATCGGCTTAGGCTTATTTGCCTATCCGGTTTTAATGGCGTGTGACATCATTTTATATGACGCTAATATCGTGCCAGTCGGCGAAGA
Source organism: Erysipelotrichia bacterium (assembly GCA_012511695.1). Lineage (GTDB taxonomy): Bacteria > Bacillota_I > Bacilli_A > RFN20 > CAG-826 > RUG14515. The sequence goes on from JAAZFO010000109.1 coordinate 10,064, forward strand.
CCAAATGCAACATATCGAACTAGCTAGAAATTTAGTTAATCGTTTTAATAATCGCTATGGTGAAATTTTAACGATGCCAAAAGCGGAAGTCCAAAAAGTAGGCAAAAGAATTATGTCCTTATCTAATCCATTAGCGAAAATGAGTAAATCTGATCCTAAGGGCGATATTTTTCTTAAAGATGAGCCAGCGGTTATCAGAAAAAAAATTATGGCTGCGGTTACTGATTCCGGTTCGGAAGTAAAATTTGATGAACAAAATAAACCAGGTATTTCTAACTTATTAACAATTTATTGTGCCTTAAAAGATATTTCAATTTCTGAAGCCGAACAAACGTTTGCTTCTTATCGTTACGGAGATTTTAAAAAAGAAGTCGCCGATGCTGTCGTTAACGAATTAATACCTTTTCAACAGCGATACATTGAAATCTTAAATGATAAATCTTACGAACAAGCCCTTAAAGTAGGGGCCAAAAAAGCTAATGCCATTGCCAATGAAACCTTAAAAAGGGTCCAAAAAGCAATTGGTTTATTGTTAAGCTAGCAAAAAATGAAATAACTATTTAAAATTTTTCATTAAAGATTTAGTGTTACTTTAAGACTATTGAACAAGCCATCAGGAACCCGATTATCGAGTGGTTTTTGTTTGTGGACAACACCGATATAAAACTTTATTTTGGGTTCAGTTCCGCTGGGGCGAACAATGACGACACTCCCATCACTCAGATGCAATTTAACTACATCAGCTTTTTCAATACCTAATGGACTTTCTTTTTTTAAAGTCCGATGAACACCGCTTAAATAATCATCGACGGCGACGACTGGTAAATCACTGATTGTTATAAACGGCTCTTTATGTAAGGTGTCCATCAATGCTTCCATCGTTTGTTGACCTTCGCTACCAGCAAATTCTAACGAATAAGTTACATCTTGATAATAACCAAAACGTTGACATAATTGATCCCATGCTTCATCAAGGGTCACTCCTTTTAAGTAGTAATATAAAGCCATTTCGCTGTACATAAGAATTGCTTGACAGCCATCTTTATCACGAGCAAAAGGGGCGATTAGACATCCATAACTCTCTTCATAACCAAACTCAAACGTCGGTCCTTCACCAATTTTTTCATAATAATCAATCCGGTTGCCGATATATTTAAAGCCCGTTAAAAATTGTTCGGTTTTCAAACCGTAATGCGTAGCGATTTTTTTACCTAAAGCAGAGGTTACGACTGTGTTATACATGACACCGTCAGCACTTAATAAACCTTTTTTCTTCTTTTGCGAGAAAATATAGTCCATTAATAAGGCTCCGCTTTGGTTACCATTAAGGGTTTCGTATTCACCGTGACGGTTTTTAAAGCCGACACCGACACGATCGCCATCGGGATCAGTCATGACAATTAAGTCGCCATCAATTTCTTTAGCGAGTTTAATCGGCTCGATATAGGCGCGAGCATCTTCAGGGTTAGGGGATAGAGTTCCTGAAAAATCAGGATCAGGATCGACTTGTGATGAGACAGGAAAAACCTTATAACCTGATTCTTCAAAAATACGCATCGCATTTTCATAAGATGCCCCGTGATTTGGGGTGAAAACAATTTTGAATTTACGCTTATCTAAATCGCGATTAATAGCAATATTTTTTACTAAACGGACATATTCATCATCAATTTCTTCATCTAAAATAATATTTTCTCCCCTGACGTCCGCGATCGGATAAGTGACATCGAGTTCATTTGGTAAAATTTCAAGGATGTGTAATAGCCGAGCAATTTTCTCAGGGACGAATTGACAACCGGTTTCATCATAAATCTTATAACCGTTGTATTGTTTTGGGTTATGGGAAGCGGTAATCATAATCCCACCCGCCGCTTTTAAATAACGGACAGCAAAAGATAATTGTGGCGTTGGCCTTAAACTATCAAAGATATAAGTTTTAATACCGAAGTCGTTAAAAATTTGTGCACACAAAAGGGTGAATTCACGAGACATGTGGCGATTATCGTGACTAATAACAACACCTTCTTGTTTGGCGTTTGGGAAAAATTGTATTAAATATAAAGCAAAAGCCACGGTGGCTTTTTTAACCGTAAATTCATTTAAGCGATTGGTGCCTGGACCGAGCACTCCTCTCATGCCCGCTGTTCCAAATTCAACATTTTTAAAAAAGGCGTCATCAATTTCCGCTTGTGACATATGTTTTATTTTAGCTTTAGTGAGCGGGTCAACTTTATTTGAGTGTAACCAACGCTCATAATTTTTTAGTGTTTTCATAAATATAAACCTTCCTTTCCTATATTTAATTGTTCAAGAATATTTAATAATCGCTCCTTAATAGGGGCAGTAAATTGTTGTCCACTTAAGTGCACTAGCGGCGTAGGTAAGTCGCCGAACCCTATTTTATAAGCGTGCAAGAATTGATGCGCTAAGCCGAATTGTTGTTTAAACAGACGATTGTTAGCAAGGTCCCCGTACTTGGGATCGCCCACTATCGGGTGATTAATATGCGCGAGATGGACACGAATTTGGTGAGTTCTACCGGTCAAAAGTGTCACATCAAGTAAAGTGTAATCTGTAAGCCGTTTTAGTACTTTATAAGTGGTTTTAGCGGTTTTGGCTCCTTGTTCAACAGTGGCGACCGTCACACTATTAGTGGCGTTATCTTTTTTTAAAGGTGCATTAATTAAGCCTTTATCTTTTTCAACATTGCCGACCACTAACACTAAATAATGTTTATCAATTAAATCTTGGCCTTTAAAGAGTTGAAATAACAATCTTAAAGCTTTATGTGTTTTGCCAAAAGCTACAATTCCCGAAGTGTTGCGGTCCAACCGATGCGCGGGACCTGGTTTAAAAGCCAATTCATTTTCTGGATCATAAGTACCGGTATAAATTAAATATTCCGCTACTAATTGGTCAAGAGATTCATCTCGAGAGGTACTTTTTTGGACTAACATGCCTCGGGGTTTATTCACAAGTATTATTTGATCATCTTCATAAATTATCCAATTTTTTATTTTGTCATTAGCGACAAAGTTTTTTTGTTTAGTAAAATCTTGGAATTGGGTTTCAGTCGCATAGATTTTTACTTCATCATTATAC